>CACZRG010000157.1 GCA_902783485.1 uncultured Elusimicrobium sp. | reverse complement strand
GCGCTTATAGCGTCCAAATGGACCGGAATACCTGTTACCCGTATGACACAGAGCGAGGCGGAAAGGCTGAAGAACATGGAAAAAGAAATTCACCAGCGTCTCATAGGCCAGGAGGAAGCTGTAACGATAGTGTCGCAGGCAATAAAGCGCAGCCGTACCGGCATGAAAGATTCCCGCCGTCCCATAGGAAGTTTCATATTTTTAGGCCCCACCGGAGTTGGAAAAACAGAACTTGCCAAAGTTCTTGCGGAATTCCTTTTCGGAAATGAGGATGCCATGGTGCGTGTGGATATGTCCGAATTCATGGAAAAATTCTCCGTATCCCGTCTTATAGGCGCGCCTCCGGGATATGTCGGGTATGAGGAAGGGGGAAAACTTACCGAGACCGTACGCCGCAAGCCCTACTGTGTGGTTGTTCTTGATGAAATAGAAAAGGCGCATCCTGATGTTTTCAATCTGCTGCTGCAGATAATGGATGAGGGTACACTTACGGACAGCCTCGGCCACAAGGTGAGTTTCAAGAATACCATACTTATTATGACATCGAATGTGGGTGCGCGCCTTATCTCCAAGGGAAAGACACTGGGATTCATGCCCGCTGCTGAGGAGAAGGAACGCGACTACCGCGAAATGAAAGATACGGTTACTGATGAAATGCACCGCTTTTTCAGTCCGGAGTTCATAAACCGCATAGATGACGTTATTGTATTCAGACCGCTTACGGAAGATGATACATCGAAAATACTGAATCTGCGGCTGAAGAATGTGGAAAAGAAGCTTTCTGACAAGAAACTTGTGCTGGAAATGACAGATTCTGCAAAAAAATTCCTTATAAAAAAAGGATTTGACCCTAATTTTGGTGCGCGTCCGCTCATACGTACTGTGCAGAAATATGTGGAGGACCCCATGGCGGAATTCCTTCTGGACAGTCTTGTGAAAGCCGGGGATACCGTGGTTGCCGATTATTCCGGGACAGGAGATAAACTTCTGCTTTCCGTAAAGAAAAAAGAGGAATGCTGAAGATTGCTGATAAGGAAATAATTCTCAAAAGAGTGAAGGAACGTTTCCGTTCCCTGTTTTCGGTTGGGAATAAAAGAGAAGCTGTTGTGATGATGGCTGTCTTTTTTATTTCCTCCCTGTATAACGGAATAAGACTTTTCACTTCTTACCAGGACAGATATGGAGCAGACACTGTTCAGGCTGAGAAAGCACCGGTAGATATTCTTTCCGATGCTGAATGGGCTTCGCTTACCGGGGAACTTGAAAAACAGGCCGGTACCTGGACAGCCGAAACAGGAATAGTCATTAAAGACTTTGAGACCGGACGTGTGTGGAAAAAGAACCCTTCCGGCAAATTCCGTTCTGCCAGCCTCATAAAAGTTCCTATAGCCGCCGCTGTCATGGAAAAGTTAGGCGAAGGCGGTATTTCGCTTGACGACTCCCTGAAAGTTTCCAAAAAGAACCGCGTAAGCGGTTCAGGCACGCTGCGATGGGAGAATAATGGAACGCAGATCCCGCTTGATACTGTGCTTTTCAAGATGATTACCGAGAGCGATAACACTGCCACGAAAATGATTGTTGACAGAATGGGATTTGATACAATAACTGCTTCACTGGAGCATCTGGGGCTGAATAATACAAATGTGTGTCCGAATATATCCAATATGACATCACGGAAGATAAGTGATGACAGTTTTACAACACCGCAGGATATAGCGGGACTGTTTGAGAAAATTTATAAAGGCGGCCTTGTTGACAGGGAACACAGTGATTATCTGCTTGGAATACTTAAGCAGACAAAAAGCCGCAACCGTCTGCGTGCCGGACTGCCGGAAGGCTGGCAGTTAGGGCACAAAACCGGTCTGCTGCGCAAAGCCTGTCATGATGCGGGCATAGTTTTTTCACCGCGTGGTGATTATCTGCTTGTGGTTATGACAGGCGATGTTCCAAACTACCGCAAGGCCAAATCATTTATTTCATCTGTTGGAAAAATTACATACAAATATTACCGGCCGCATGATGAAGGCGGTGTTCAGGAGACAATATGAACAGTCTGGAACTGCTTGCCCCGGCGGGGAATGCCGCAACAGGTCTCGCCGCCATAAACTGTGGCGCTGATGCCGTTTATATAGGAGCCAGCCGGTTCGGTGCGCGTGAGGCGGCCGGAAATTCAGTTTCCGATATTGCCGCGCTTGTGAAATACGCCCACCGCTACAATGCCCGGGTATATGTGGCTTTGAATACCATACTTTCCGATGAGGAGATTCCACAGGCTGTGGAACTTGCTGAGCGGGTATGGGAAGCTGGTGCGGATGCACTTATAATACAGGATATGGGGCTGCCTGAGGCCGGGCTGCCTCCAATACCTCTTCACTTAAGTACGCAGGGCAACTGCGATACGCCGGAAAAGGCCAGGTTTTATGAGAAATGCGGCTTCAGCCGCATAATCCTGCCGCGCGAATTCTCAATTGCTGAAATAAAAGCCGTGCGTGCGGCTGTTTCATGCGGACTGGAATTTTTTGTACATGGTGCCCTGTGTGTAGGGCAGAGCGGTCAGTGCTATTTAAGCCAGGCCATAGGAGGCCGCAGTGGCAACCGTGGCAGATGTGCCCAGCCCTGCAGGAAGGTGTACCGCTGTACTGATTCGGAAGGTATGCCGGTTGATATCGGAAGATATCCGCTTTCATTAAAAGATTTTAATCTTTCAAAAAGACTTAATTCCCTTTATCTTGCCGGAGTAACATCGTTCAAGATAGAGGGGCGGCTTAAAGATGCCAATTATGTAAAGAATGTTGTTAGTCTGTACCGCAGGGAACTTGATAAAATACTTGCGAAACATTCATTGCCGGCAGCTTCAAACGGAACAGCCGTGCCAGGTTTTGTCCCTGACGTATGCAAGACTTTCAACCGTGGTTATACTTCATATTTCCTTGATGGCAATCCTGTTGATATAGCCGCCAATGATACACCCAAATTCCGTGGTGAACCTTTAGGCACGGCTTATGAACTTAAGGAAGGCTCCTTCCGGGTACGTGGGTATAATATGCTTCACCCTGGCGACGGCCTTGCCTGGTTTGACAGAAATGGTATTCTTCGCGGTTCACTGGTAAATGGCGTAAAGGATGGCCGTGTGCGCGCGGAAAGTCTTGCCGGTCTTGAGTCCGGTGCGCAGGTTTTCCGCAATTATGACAGGATTTTCGTGCAGGGTATAGCGCGCGCACGCTCTGAAAGGCTTTTCCGCGTATCCCTGGAATTTTCAGATTATGAACGTGGATTTATTTTAAAGGCCACAGATGAACTGGGCCGTAGCGCCGAAAAAAAACTGCCTGTATTGAAATCCGTGGCACATAAACCTGAGCAGGCGGAAGAAACCATACGGCGTCAGCTTTCCAGAACAGGTGAAAGCGGGTTTATGCTTGAGAAGCTGGAAATTAAATTGTCAGCCCCATATTTTCTGCCTGTCTCACAGCTGAATGAACTGCGCAGGGAAGTCCTTGCCCGCCTTGCATCTGAAGAGACTGAATATATCCGTCAGGAAATAAAAATAAAGAAAACACGCCATGTTTTCCCTGTAAAAAAACTTGATTACCGTGGCAATGTAATGAATTCATTCGCAGCGGCCTTTTATAAGCGTCATGGCGTCAGGGAAATAGGCAAGGCCGCGGAGCTGGGTGCGTCGCTGGAAGGCAGACCGCTTATGCGGACGCGCTACTGTCTGCGCAGACAGGCCGGTCTTTGCAGAAAGGGCCGTGATACGTCGCCTTTCTATCTGGAATCGGAAGAAGGCGATATACTGCGCGTTGAATTCCGTTGCGGTGAGTGCCGCAATGAAATATTCCTTGAATCACGCGGAATGCGCAAAGAAGACAATCATGAAAATAAAAGCAGACCTGAACGTAAACGGTGAGAGCCGTTATTCCCCTTTGCTTGTTTTAAAACCTG
>CACZRG010000156.1 GCA_902783485.1 uncultured Elusimicrobium sp. | reverse complement strand
AGCAGGATCTATCTCTATATTCTCCGAACCAAGCATTGACAATGCCTTATTTATATCGCTTTTCGCTGGCAGCTTTTTGCTTGCCGCGGCATCACGCCAGAGCGGCCACAGCGGAGCAAATGTAATATCAAAGGAACCTTCCGTAAGACGGCTGTAGTCAATGGCAACCTGTAGCAGTTCCAGATATTCCGCATCAGCCTTAACCCATTCATTTGCACCTTTTCTGTTGATAAGTGAGGTTATGCTGTAAGGATCTTCATAGTTGAATTCATCGGATATTCTTGTCCATTCATTCAAAATGGCATCGGCAATCATCTTTCCCTGCGCTTTTGTGGCGCCGTAGACTTTTATATAGGCAGGAACACCCAGCATAAATGTTTTCTGCACATAGGCATTTTCTTTTTTCTCGCCTGCGCAGGATGCAAGCAGTACAGCAGATACACATACAAGTATTTTTTTCAAGACTGACATAATATTCTGAATCATAGTATCCAAAAAGTTAAACAGAAACAGGACAAATACAGCAGCCCGGTACACGACGCCGCGTTCATGTAGCGGCGTACGTGTCCAGGGAATTAATTTCAGCGTTTCAGTGCCACGCGGAACAGAACAGCCCCCATGAACACAAAGAACGCGGCGCCCATGATTTCATAGCCACCCTGTCCAAGAGCGCCTTCAAGCGCGGCCTGGCAGTTAAGTGCCTCCATTACTGACGGCCAGAACACTGTGATTATGGCGGCTACAACACCGAAAAGCGCTCCGCCTGCGACAAGTCCTGTTGAGAACAGGCTGCCTTTGCCGAGATCAGCATTCTCTTCGGAAAGCCCTTTGCGTCTGGCAACATATTCAGAAGCTCCTCTAACAAGACCTCCGGCAAAAATAGGCAGGGTTGTGGAAAGAGGTAGGTAAAGTCCCACTGCGAAAGAAAGTGCGGAAACACCACATAACTCAATAACTATGGAAATAAACACGCCAACAATTACAAACTGCCAGTCAAGATTAAATGAAAGCAGCCCTTTTATAAGCGTTGCCATAAGTGTACCCTGCGGTGCCGGGAATTTATCGGAACCTATCGCATGGGTAATTCCCTGCGCGGTCATCTCCGCAGTCGGGGTATCAAGAATCTGAACTGTCCAGCCGATTACAGCTGCTGAAACTATAACACCTATAAACAGTGCCAGCTGCTGGTATTTGGGAGTAGCGCCAATTAAATAACCGGTTTTCAGGTCCTGCGATGTTGCACCGGCATTTGCCGCGGCAATACATATCATGCCGCCTACAACAAGCACCATAGGCTCATAAAGCATTCCGGTCCAGCGCACTGCGATGAAAATAAGTGAAGTACCCATGATTGTCGCTATTGTCATGCCGGAGATCGGATTTGACGATGAGCCGATAATGCCGACTATACGGCTTGAAACAGTGACGAAGAAGAAACCGAAAACTATAACAAGTATTCCAAGCAGAAGTTTGCTGAAAAAACCATTGCCAGGAATGAGAGGCAGAACTGCTATAAGAAGAACCAGCACTGCAGAGCCGATTATAACAGTAAGGAATGAAAGATCACGTTCCGTACGTGAAGCTGCAGCTGCTTCCTGCCCACGGTTCTTAAGCGAGGCTATACTGCCTTTAAACGAGCTTATTATGGTTGGAAGGGTCTTGAGCAGTGTTATGAAACCGCCAGCTGCCACAGCACCTGCGCCTATCTGACGCACATATGCCTTATATACCGCGGAAGCCGTGCTGGCGAAAGTATGAGTGACCGGGTCCCAGCCGCCAGGGCCGCCGGGAAGCGCTATATCCTTGAGTTCGCCTAATTTTACAAGCTGACCGGCAATAACATCGGGAGGGACAAGACTCGCAAGCAGGGGAATCAGTCCGAGCCATGCCAGAACACCACCAGCTACAAGAACCCCGGCAATCTTAGGGCCGATTATGTACCCTACGCCCATATATTCCGGTGTTATTTCTCCGCTTACTACAGCTGACGGAAAATATTTGCTGCTCTGTGCCGTAGCCCATGCCGGGGCCTCAGCAATAAAATGAATTACTTTCTGCAGAGTGGCATACAGGAAGGCGAAACCAAGCCCCTGATATGCCGTCTTTGAGAAATCTCCTCCTTTCTCACCGGCTATAAGCACGGAAGCGCAGGCAGTACCCTCGGGATATGGAAGGTTGCCGTGCTCGTGTACAATAAGGGAGCGGCGGAGAGGAATCATCATCAGTGTTCCAAGTATGCCGCCGAACATGGCGAGTGTAAAAATGGTCCAGTAATTAAAGAAAGCAGGACCGTTGCTTCCCGCAGAAAGAAACAGAAAGCCTGGCAGTGTGAAAACAACACCGGCGGCTACGGATTCACCGGCAGAACCTGTAGTCTGAATTATATTGTTTTCCAGAATTGATGTATGGAAAAGTTTACGTCCGAGAGATATTGCCAGCACCGCTATTGGAATGGAAGCCGAAACAGTAAGACCGGCCTTCAATGCCAGATATACAGTTGAAGCGCCAAATATGATGCCGAACATGGCACCGAGGATAATTGATTTTACAGTAAATTCCGGCAGCAGCGTTGACCCGGGAATGAAAGGACTGAATTCCGCTTTGCCGTTTTCATTAGCATTTGCCATTTTGTACACTCCGTAATATTTGCCTTTTTGTAAGATAAAATATTATATTTATTTTATAAAATTATATAACAATGTCAAGCGCAGAAAAATTCCGTAATATTCAGCGGAAACCAAACGCAGGAATGCGCAACATCAAAAATAAATACCCCCGCCGGTTCTCCCATTGAAAATAAAAATATTTCAGGCAGAACTTTATAAAAAACGGAAAAAACAAATCAGAATATTCCGGGAATTATTCCGGTACCTTCCCTGACATCTGCTATATGGTAAATACCGGTATCCGAAAGCAGATTTCCCGCAGGGCAGGGACTGTCTTTAAGAAAGAATGGCGTATCAAGATCTATGAAATCAAATCCGCCAAGACCTCCCGCCATCTCTGCTGCGGCAAAAGATGAAAGCTCGCTTTCCATCATTTCACCCATCATAAGTTTTATTCCCGAAGAGCGCGCCAGCGCCCATACCTCACGCGCACGCAGGAAACCCAGTTTTGTAAGTTTTATATTTATACCTTTTACGCATTTGCGGCGTATCAGTTCAAAAACATCATTCAGGGAATAGGCGGATTCGTCCGCACATATGATAAGTGGCAGTTTCTCCGTAAGGTATTTCAGTCCTTCAAAATCATTTTTTTTCACAGGCTGCTCTACAATATCCGGTTTTATTCCCTGCCGCATAAGTTCATTGAAGAATTTTTCAGCGTCCTCCGGAGAATAGGCACAGTTGGCATCAACGATAAGACGCGCCCCCGGAGCCGCTTCACGCACTACTTTAAGGCGCTTAATATCCTCATCGAAATCAACTCCTACCTTTATCTTGAAATCCTTAAACCGCGATACAGTTTTTTTCATAAAACCGCGGGCTTTATCTTCTGAACCTATTACCACGGTAATATCAGTGCGCACTTCACGTTCTGCCGCACCGTAATACTGCCAAAGCGATATTTTCTGCATACGGCATACAAGGTCAAGAACAGCAAGTTCAAGACATGTCATGGCTGCGCGGTTATTATCAAGCCTGTCCTCGATAAAATGCAGTATTTTCAGATAGTCTGCCGCGTCAAGTCCTTCCATATCCCGGCATACAGCTTTAAGATTCGCTTCTGTCTGCTCAACTGTTTCACCGGTTATATGTGTAGCAACCGGCGCCTCACCATATCCACACACCCCACCGGCAGTCTGTATTTTTACTGCGGCATTGGCCAGGCTTTTATGACTGCCGCTGGAAATGGTAAACGGCATAAAAAGTTCAGCATTAAGTTTTTTTACTTCTGTTTTTGTTATTATCGAATCTTTCATTTCAATTTCACCAGTTTACCGTTTTCCATGCGGAGTACCCTGTCTGCCTCAAAAGCAGCCTTGTCATTATGCGTAACCATAAGCACTGCAGTTCCGCTGTCAGCAGTACGGCGAAGATCCTTCATTATGAGTTCTGAATTGGCCGGGTCAAGATTGCCTGTGGGCTCGTCAGCTATTAACAGTTCAGGTCCATTGCGCAGGGCACGCATCATAGCGGAACGCTGCTTCTCACCACCGGAAATTTCCATTGGGAACTTGGAGGATATTTCTTCAAGATTGAAGCGTTTTAGCAGTTCATCGGCAGACGGGGCTGCTTTTTTTTCTGGGGCAGCAATCCCTGGCTCTGCCACATTTTTTTTAACTGAATGTGCAAGCAGCATGGCAGGCATTTCTATATTTTCATGCACAGTAAATTCAGGCAGCAGAGAATCAAACTGGAACACAAAACCAAGATGTGCAAGACGCAGAGCTGCCTTTTTTTCCTCGTCAGTCTTCTCCATATTTCTGCCGAACAGACGTACCTTGCCATCGTAATCATTATCAAGCAGTCCTATTATATTCAGAAGTGTGGACTTTCCTGAACCGGAGGGACCTACTATAGAAACGAACTCTCCCCTGCGTATTACAAAATCCAGATTTTCAAGGACACGTATCTCCTCGTGTCCCTGTTTATATGTCTTGTTAAGACAGGTTATATCCAGAATAGTATTGTTTTCCATAAAAATTATCAACCCGTACCAGTGTTCTGTCTGTATGCCTGAATTACCTGACTAACCGTAGCGTATGGCATCCATTGGACTTACACGGCTGGCCCTTATGGCAGGGTATACAGTGCTGGCCATGCACAGCAGATAACTTACAGCAGCTGTAAGAAAAATATCAGAAAAACGCAGATCCACAGGAACTTTTGTTATGTAATAAATATCCGAAGGAAGTTCAATTACGGGATATGTTCCCACAAACCATGAAATGCCTGCGCCAAGCACTATTCCAAGCAGAATGCCAGTAAGAGCTATCATATTGCCTTCCCACAGGAATATTCCCCTTATTACCGCCGGATTGGCACCCATTGAGCGCAGTATTCCTATATCACGCAGTTTCTCCACGCTCATCATAAGCAGATTGGAGGCTATATTGAACGTGGCGACTAAAATGATTATGGAAAGAATAAGGGACATGACAAATTTTTCCAGCCGCAGTGCAGCAAAAAGATTGCGGTTCATATCCTCGTATGTTTTAACAACACGTCCACGTCCCAGCATTTCCCTAAGTTCTGCTGCTTCAACAGGTGAGTCTTTTATATTGCGCATTTTTATACCGAGGCCTGCAACAGCGCCGGTATAGCCAAAGAAATCCTCCGCAGCCTCAATAGGGCAGTAGGCCATGGTATTATCAAATTCATAATAGCCTGTTTTTATAAGGCCTGTTACCTTAAATTTCTTCATCTTAGGAAGCACACCCATGGCCCCGGCTGCACTCTGTGGCGAAACAAGAACCACTTCGTCATCAAGCCATATGGAAAGATTTCCTGCAAGTTCCTCACCAAGAACTATGGAAGCAGGTTCCCCATCCTTTATTTCATTGAAATTATCCCAAGTCCCGTGAGTAAGGGATTTGTCAAGGCTGTTTATGCCTTTTTCAAGTCTGGCGCTAAGCCCTTTTACGGCTACCCCCGCGGTGCGCCCATGAGATGTAAGTATCGCCTGGCCTAAAACAAAAGGCGCCGTGGCTTCTGTTTTTCTGTCTTCAGCTATCTTATCCCTAAGCTGATGAAGTTCTTCACCGTCAAAACGGCCATAAATCGTCACATGTGCCTGAGCATCAATGACTTTCTGCTTTATATCGCTCTGAAAGCCATTCATAACCGCAAGAGTTATTATAAGCGCCGCTACGGCAAGTGTGACACCAGCCACGCCTATTACTGTGGTTATCATTGAAAAAAGGCCTTTTCTTTTAGCCAGAAGATAGCGTTTTGCTATAAAAAATGATGCTGACATATCAAATCCGCCGGAAAACCGCTTATATTAACAACAGCGGCGGTATTCAGGCCGCCGCTGTTCTGTTTTCCGGTACTATTATTCTCTGACTTCCTGCCCTGCTCCTGCCGGTTTAAGCAGAGGGAACAGTATAACCTCGCGTATCGAGGCATTGCCTGTTACAATCATCGCAAGACGGTCAATTCCTATTCCTATGCCCCCCATTGGCGGCATACCGTATTCCATGGCTTCCACAAAATCCTTGTCAAGAATATCGACTTCCCCGTTCTTCTCCTCAAGTTTCTGACGCATCTGCTCTTCAAGCCTGCCTTTCTGGTCTGCAGGGTCGTTAAGCTCGGAATAAGCATTTGCAAGTTCGGAACCAGCGATAAAAAACTCAAAACGCTCTACAATGCTCTCATCCCCGGCCTTGCATTTGGCAAGCGGGGTTATGGCTGTCGGATAATCCATTATGAAAGCCGGACGCTCAAGCCTGTTCACAATGAGTTCATCCATCATGTTATCGAAAATCTTGGCCGCAGGCATATCTTCCGGCAGGTCCAGATTCATTTTCTTCGCAAGAGCAGCAAGAGCCGGTCTGTTGAATGATTTTCCATTCAGGACATTGTGAATATCCTCACCGGTGGCTTTCAGCCAGGCTTCAGGCAGATGAATACGGTCAAAAGGCGGTTTTATATTTATTTTCTTTCCATCGTATTCAACGGTATCTGTGCCGATGATCTCAATACACTTAGTGAATATTTTTTCAAGCAGCTCAGCCATGCCGTTATAATCCGAATAGGCCTTGTATGCTTCAAGTGTGGTGAACTCCGGATTGTGCCGGGTATCAACGCCTTCATTTCGGAATACGCGGCCTATTTCATAGGCGCCGTCAAAACCACCGATAAGCATTTTCTTAAGCGGCAGTTCCGTGGCTATACGCATTACAAGATTGTTCTTATAAGCATTATGGAAAGTTTCAAACGGACGGGCCGAGGCGCCACCAGCCTGGGAAAGCAGGATAGGCGTTTCAACCTCAAGCAAACCTTCACTGTCAAGTACGGAGCGTATTGCCGCCACTATTCTTGAACGTGTAATGAAAATATTTCTTGTATTCTCGTTTGTGAGCAGATCCAGATACCTGGCACGGTAGCGTGTTTCCGGGTCAGTAAGGCCATGGAATTTCTCCGGCAGCGGACGCACGGCTTTTGCCAGAACAGTAATTTTTTCAGCATTTACCGTAAGTTCCCCGGTTTTGGTAATGAACAGTCTGCCCTCAACACCTATAAAATCACCCACGCCAAGGAGTTTTTTGAAAACACTGTACATATCCTCGCCGACAGCATCACGTTTTACATAAATCTGCATTTTCGCAGTGCCATCCTTGATGTGGGCGAAAGAAGCCTTTCCCATAACGCGCACAAACATAAGGCGGCCGGCCACAACCACATGACTTTCCGCAGGAAGTTCTCTGGCAGCGGCAAGTTTATGTGTTATCTTAAAACGATGGGGAAACGGATCTATGCCTTTATCCCGTAAAGCCTGCACCTTGGCATAATTGTTCGCAACAATATCTTCAATGCCGGAAGACATTTCCGGCTTCTTCTGTTCATTATTATGTTCGTTCATTTCTGGAAATATATCCTTGCTCATCAGATAAACTGACGGATTTTATATTTATATTTTAGCAAATACCTATTTAAGGAGTATCGGCAGACGGCCTTTGGGCTCTATAACGCCTGTAAGAGCTTTCCCGGCAGCGGACATCGCCGGAGCCGTCATTCCGTAAAGCACCATAGCGCAGTCGGCTTCCGGATAGTTAAGCATATCGTAAGGACTCATAAGGCTTAATACCACTGATGGCTTTCCCGTTTTAAGAAGCTGTTTTATCATATCCTTCTGCGAGGCATTCTGCGCAGCAGCCCACTGGAAACTGCCTATTATAAGCGTATCGGCCTGACGGGCCGCATCCATAATTGCTCTACGTTCCTTGTCCTTTACTCCTATGCCGTAATAGTACTGCGTGACATCATATCCGCTGGAAAGAAACTCCTTATACAGCTGTATGGCATTGTTCGCGAAACGCTGCGGTGCAAAAATAATGATAGCTACCTTGCTCTTAAGCGGTATGGGAATAACACGTTTCCTGTCTTTAAGAAGCGTTATGGCCTGATTGGAAATACGGTTTGTTATTTCCATATATGCCCTGTCTGCATCAACATCAGTAGTTTCCTGCTCTTTTTTAAGAAGTCCCGCCCTTTCTTTGGCAGCCATTATTTTCTCATAAGCCGAGTTTATGCGTGAGATAGGAATTGTTCCTCTTTCAACCTGAAGTACTATCTCATTGAGTGCGGCATTAAAATCGCCTTTGCCAAGAAGTATTATATCTGCCCCGGCTCTTACAGCGGCGGCAGCTGCCTTTCTTATTGAAAGTTTTGATGTTATTCCGGACATATCAAGACTGTCAGTCATGACAAGACCTTCATATTTCATATCGCCACGTATCATACCCTGTATGACAGTTGAGGATAGTGTCACCGGGTTTACAGGGTCCAGTTTGGAAAAAAGTATGTGTACCGTCATTATTCCGTCAACACCGGCCTGCATTGCCTCGCGGAAAGGATAAAGATGCGTATCATTTATCTCCTCTGCTGTCATCTTTATCTCCGGCATTTTCTTATGCGTATCCTCATATGTCGCACCATGACCGGGGAAATGCTTGGCTATGGTCATTATATTGGCAGCCTTGAAGCCGTTTATAATCGCCTTGCCAAGCTCCGCTGTTTTTATCGGATCTGCACCGAGCGAACGCACACCGATTATTGGATTTTTGGGATTTGTGTTTATATCAAGCGCAGGGGCAAGCGCCATGTTTATACCGGTTTTGCGCAGCTCCTTTCCGGCAAGATAGAACAGTGTTGCCGTATCCGCAGCATTGTTGGCCGCACCAAGCATCATATTTGTAGGCAGCTCCAGCAGACCAAGTGTTGTAGGTACATAAACGCTGCCACCCTCGTAATCAACAGATATAAACAGAGGCGGGAATCCCGCCTGTCTGGCTTTTTTCTGCAGTCTTGCTGCGATTTCCTTTGTTTTCTCAAGGGAATACGATCCCCATTGAAGCTGAACAGCACCAAGGCCGGAGTAAGCCGCCAGTTCCGCCGCTGAAATATCAGCAGCATCCACGGAAATCATAAGCATCTGGGCTACTTTTTCCTCCGTTGTAAGCCCATGTGTGAAATACTGCTGCTCCTCCTCTGTGAACTGGGTGCGGCTTCTGCCCTCTCTTTTCTTTCTGTTTACTGTCGCTGACACACCGGCTTTTTCAATAGTCATGTTTTTGAATTCTTCCGGTACACTGGCTGATATTGCATTGCCGGCGCTGTCAGAGGCGCTTCCAGCGGTTACGGATCGGGATACTGTTTCTCTTTCCGTATCCTGCGTGGCGGAGGACTGCGCCCGGAGATAAACCGGGCACATCATAAAACACAGAGCGAGTAAAAAAGAAAAAAATCGTGTCATTTGTCAGACTACCATATAATTATATGCGTACTATGCCTTTATACTAATTATCACAAATTAGGAATTAAACCGCAAGAGCTGTTTGCGGCGGTACATTAAAATAAATTAAACTATAGAAAACTATTTTAAAATTTCACAAAGGAGACAGTAAATGGGTAGATTTACAGGATTATTAGGACTCGTTGTCCTGTTTGGAATTGCTTACGGCTGCAGCAAACACCGCAAAGCAATAAACTGGAGGGCCGTAATAGGCGGATTTGCGCTTCAGATTATTCTGGCATTATTCATTCTCAAGACACCATGGGGCCAGTCATTTTTTGCGGCAATGAATAGCGTTGTAGATGCCATTCTCAAATGCTCTGACGAAGGAGCTGCTTTCGTTTTTGGAAATCTGGTAACACCGCCTGAAGGCAGCGGAATAGGGCATATATTCGCAGTCCGCGTGCTGCCAACCATAATATTCGTATCCGCAGTGATGAGCATTCTCTATTATCTCGGCATAATGCAGAAAATCATAACATGGATAGCAAAACTCATGCAGAAAACCATGAGAACTTCCGGAGCCGAATCCATGTCAGCGGCAGCCAATATTTTTGTAGGCCAGACCGAAGCCCCGCTTGTTGTTAAGCCTTACATTGAGAAAATGACACAGTCCGAAATACTGGCGATTATGACAGGCGGAATGGCAACAGTTTCCGGCGGAATTCTTGCCGGATATGTAACAATGCTGCGCGATTCAGTCCCAGGCATAGCCGGACACCTGATTGCAGCATCAATAATGGCTGCCCCGGTCGGCTTGGCCATGTCAAAAATAATACTCCCTGAAACAGAGGAATCCCTCACGCAGGGAGACGTGAAGCTGAACATTCCGATAACAGATGCGAATGTCATTGATGCCGCCGCAAACGGCGCAACAACCGGCATGCAGCTTGTAATTAATGTTGCTGCCTCGCTCATAGGCTTCATAGCGCTGATTGCGCTTGTAAACCTCGGTTTAGGATTCATACACAATGGACTTACGCTTGACAAGATTCTCGGATATATATTCTATCCCATAGCCTGGGTTATGGGCGTTCCCTCCGCAGACTGCCTCAACGTGGCCTCGCTCATGGGGCAGAAAACAGCCATAAATGAATTCGTGGCATACAGCAATCTGGCTGCCATGCCTGAGATGTCATACCGCGCAAAAGTAATAGCAACATATGCACTCTGCGGCTTCGCCAATCTCGGCTCCATAGCCATAGAAATAGGCGGAATAGGAGCAATGGCCCCCAGCCGCCGCGGAGATCTGGCTCGTCTAGGCTTATGGGCTCTGCTTGCAGCTTCTCTGGCCAGCTTCTTCTCAGCCACTATAGCAGGAATGCTTTCCGGAGATCCTGTTTCTGCAACGGCTGCCGCAGAAACAGCAGCGGAAGCTGTATCAGCTGCTGCTGCCGTAATTCCGTAATCAGATACGGAATGCAGATAAAAAAGGACAGGTTGTGAAACCTGTCCTTTTTATTTTAAACCCGGCCATGAATCCGGCGTATTTATTATTCCAGAGAAAGATAAAATTTCTGCAGTTCAGCTGAAACAGCCGTAATATCAAAACCTTTTTTTACCGCATAATCGCGACGGTCATAACGTTTTATTCCACGCTTCCCAAGCGCGGCTTCCGCCCATTCGGAATAAGGCTGGCCTAATCCGACAGTACTTACCAGTCCACAGCCCAGATCTGCCTCGCGTGGCAGATGTTCCGCCATTAAACACGGCAGCCCGGATATCTGTGCCTCTGCCATGGTAAGCGGCAGCCCCTCGCTTAAGGATGGAAGCACAAACAGATCCATCGCCTGATAATAATTCTGCGGATCAGGTACATTCCCTGTAAAAATAACTTTTCCGGAAAGTCCTTTTTCCGCTGTAAGTTTCTCTGTTTCTTCTTTTAAAGGTCCATCACCCATAAGCAACAATCTGCTCTCCGGGCATCTTTTATTTATTTCACAAAACACATTCACCAGAAAAGCATGATTTTTCTGTTTCTCAAATCTTCCGGCATGTCCTGTGACGAACATACCTTCAAGACCTAATTTTTTACGCATTTCATGCCTTTTTACGGCATTATATGCAAACACGGAGGTATCCCTCGCATTTGGCAGAAAAATATAATCCCTGTTAACAGCTGTTCTTCTGCCGAATATATATTCCGCTGCCCCTGCAGAACAGGCCATACGGTATTCAGCTATATGTGCCAGGGGAAACTGCAGCAGGGCACGTCCCATTCTTACAGGAACGGATTCTATAGGGCTGAACGGCGCGGCCAGATGTGCATGAGCGATTGTCCTGCGTCCGTAAATACGTGCCAGGCCAAGATAAACAGAGGCATAAAGAGGATAATGTCCGTGGACTATATGATATTCGCCATGTTCCCTGAAAAAATTACGCAGCCACAGAATATATTTAAGGAAACCGCTTCTATGCGGAGCAGGAGCGGTATATATTTTTCCCTTGGCATCTGTTATCTCTTTCTCGTAAAAACCACATACAGGGTTATGTTTAAGAAAATCAAACTGCACCCTGCTCCGGTCCAGATTGCGCATTATGGAACACAGCAGGGATTCTATACCACCGACATCAAGTCCCCCCACAACCTGAAGAACTCTTAAAACGGACATATTTTACAGGTACGGTAAAACACCGGGCCGCATATAAACACGGCCCATGATATTACCATGTAAATTCCTTTACTTTCTTTTCTTCCTGCCTGATAGGTTTGTATTCCTCATATGTTGTATTAACAGGAATATCTGCCACTCTTTCTTTTCCTTTCTTGAAAAGTTTGTTCTCACTCTGGCGGCGGTTCTCCTCCCGGCTGCGGTAATGATATTCATAGGTTTCGCGCATATTGCTGCGGCGTTCGCCAAACATAAGCGCTATTGAGAATCTGTGCGCACTTCCAAGGTCGCCGTAAGGTGTAAAAGCATAATCAACACGAAGATCGGTTGTGTTAAAACCTATTCCTGCGGAAATACCACTGCCAGCATTCGTGTCATGCCCGCTGGAATATCCGCCACGTAAAAAAAGTGACTGTTCTCCGTCATCTCTTATCTGCAGTCCGTACTCCAGGCCTGCCGCCACATGTGAACCACTGTCAATATAATCAATCCAGTCAATGCCTATTTTGAGATTTTTTATCATCTCGCGGGAAATACCGGCCCTTAAAGTACGCGGAAGATCAAAGGACTGTGTACCTATTTTGATTTTCTGCCCCAGATTAAGCGCCGAAAAGGCTATTCTCATATAGTCGCCACGGTACAGCATTCCGAAATCCCCGCCTACAGCGCGCGCTGATTCATCATCAGTACTCTGGGAAAACAGTTTTCCCTGTGCCGCTATATAAAATCTCTGGTTTATAATATAGGATATACCGCCGGAAACTGTCATTTCATTGGAACTGAAAGAACCTGCAGAATCGCCGTCCGCAGAATAGGATTTTATGTCTCCGCTCAAAAGCGCGGACACTCCCATAAGCAAAGACAGTCTTGAAGAAAGAGTGTGCACGAAAGCAGCATTCTCTATGCTCATATCCTCAAGCCATAAGGCATGTGACAAAGCCACCTCGCTTCTGTCCCTGTAAACAGTCCCGGCCGGGT
>CACZRG010000155.1 GCA_902783485.1 uncultured Elusimicrobium sp. | reverse complement strand
TTACTGAAGGTATATTGAAGGAATCCTCAGCAAGCCAGTAACGGTACTCATCGTCTTCAACGGAACGCAACCCACGCACAGAACGTACGTCAATACTGCGCGCCGCCTCATCCGGCACGGAAACAAGAGCCGCATCTATTATTGAATATTTCTTTAAAATCTTCCCGCCATTCCTTACTATATTTTCAAGAATAGCCTCACCGGCTTCCTTTTCGTATCTGATAATTTTATCAGTGGCATATGCTCCATACGGAAAGAAAAGCTGTATTGAAAAAAGTGAAACAGTGGCAAAAAAAATTTTTCTGATATTCATAACCGGCCTATTTCCATTAATGTTGTTTTATTTTTTTATCTGAGTAAGCGGGTCCACAACAATGCCTTTAGGCGTTACAAGCTCGAAATGAAGATGATTGCCTGTTGCCATGCCGCTTCTGCCTACTTCCCCGATCTTGGATAATCCCTGTTTTACGGAATCTCCTTTTTTTACATTAATTGATGAAAGATGTGCGTATCTTGTTGAATATCCGTCAGAATGAAGTATCTCTACAGTATTACCGTAACCGCGCTCCCATTTCGCAGATGTAACAGTACCTGAACGTGCCGCAAATACAGGTGTACCATGAGGCGCCTGAAAATCGCACCCCTTGTGCAGTATTTTCTTATGTTTCTTCGGGTGATCGCGGTAGCCAAAATAAGAACTTATGCGCTTGTAGGCAACCGGAAATATATAAAGTTTCTGTTTTTTTGAAGGAACAGCAGCCACCTGTTTTTTCTGCGGTACAAATACCCTGGAAGCAGGCGCGAAAACGCCCGGCAGAAGGACTTTCTCCCCTTTACTGAAGGAATACCCCATAAGCAGGGCAGAGGGCGGAAGATCGTTTTCCTGAACGATTTCGGCTGCAAATTCTTTTACGGTCCTGTCAGCCGGAAGATACCGGGCAGCAACAGAAGCAAGTGTATCCTTCCCGGATGCTTCATACAGAAGGCCGCTGCGGTTGAGTATATTAAGAACAGCACCGCTTTTTACAGAGGGTGAATTTATAAGATTGGAGCTTTTCAGCGTTCTGGCATCCGTACCAAAATCCATGGCCAGGGACTGAATGCTTCTGCTTTCGGAAACCCTGTATCTGGTATAAAGCAGTCTCGGTGAATTTTTAAATACTTCCGGAACCGGAACAGTGGCCGGTCCGCCCATAACAGAGTACGGATTTTTCTCCGGGAAAGTCCATGAATGAGCAGCTCCGTCCTTTTTCAAAACAAAGCCGGTAACTGCTGCGCTTATTAAAACAAGCGCTGTAATCATAACGCCCCGTTTATTCTTAGCGTAATCTATCATATAGATATTATATTAATTATATTATTATGCTGTAAAATGCCCGGCGTAAACATGACACACACAGAAATACTGGTTTCTGATAAAAAAATGAGAAAGCCGGTTTCAGTACCGGCTTTCCCTGCAATGTTTTTTAGTTCCTGATTAACCTTTTTACAAGGCCTTATCTTCCGCCCCCCATCGCCATTGTTGTAAGGAAGTCCTTATTGCATTTCGTCACTTTAAGTTTCGAAAGCAGAAGCTCCATGGAATCTATGGGCGAAAGCGGAGCTAACACCTTACGGAGTATCCACACCTTGCTGAGTTCCTCAGGCGTCATAAGAAGTTCCTCTTTTCTGGTTGATGTGCGGTTGATGTCTATGGCGGGGAATACGCGGCGGTCGGCTATCTTCCTTTCAAGATAGATTTCGGAATTTCCCGTACCTTTGAACTCCTCGAATATGACATCATCCATACGGCTGCCTGTTTCAACCAGGGCTGTTGCAATAATTGTAAGCGAACCGCCCTCCTCTATGTTTCTGGCTGCTCCGAAGAAACGTTTTGGCCGCTGAAGCGAAGTTGATTCAAGGCCACCGGAAAGTACACGTCCGGATGACGGAGATACAGTATTATAGGCGCGTGCCAGTCTTGTTATGGAGTCAAGCAGAATAACAACATCCTGCCCCATCTCAACCATGCGTTTGGCTTTTTCAAGAACTATCTCGGAAACCTGAACATGGCGTTCAGCCGGTTCATCAAATGTAGAGGCAACAACCTCACCTTTTACCGAACGCTTCATATCCGTTACTTCTTCAGGGCGCTCATCTATCAGAAGAACTATGAGTTTTATATCCGGATGATTTGTTGTAAGTGAATTGGCTATGCGCTGCAGAATCATGGTCTTTCCGCTTTTCGGAGCCGCCACAATCATCTGGCGCTGTCCCTTGCCAACCGGAACAAGCAGATCTATAACACGCCCTGTCATCTCATCTTTGGATGTTTCAAGCACAAAGCGGTTGTTCGGGTGCAGTGGTGTGCCAGCAGATGCCAGGCCA
>CACZRG010000154.1 GCA_902783485.1 uncultured Elusimicrobium sp. | reverse complement strand
GAGCACATGTGCCCGGTAACCAAGGGCGCGTATCACGGCCCTGCTCCGATTCCCGAAGAGGGAAAATGGGTGCAGGCTAAAGAGATAAAGGACATCAGCGGCCTTACCCACGGCGTGGGCAGATGCGCTCCCCAGCAGGGTGCCTGCAAGCTCACACTTAATGTCAAGAACGGCATTATAGAGGAAGCCCTTGTTGAAGTTATCGGATGCAGCGGCATGACACATTCCGCCGCAATGGCTTCTGAAATCCTTCCCGGAAAGACACTTCTTGAGGCCCTGAACACAGACCTCGTGTGCGACGCGATAAACACCGCCATGCGCGAACTGTTCCTGCAGATTGTATATGGCAGAACACAGACTGCCTTCTCCGAAAACGGATTGCCGGTAGGCGCCGGACTTGAGGACCTTGGAAAAGGTCTCCGCAGCCAGGTTGGCACAATGTATGGCACAAAAGCCAAAGGTTCCCGCTATCTTGAGATGGCCGAAGGATATGTAACCCGCATAGCTCTTGATGAGAACAGCGAAATTATTGGTTATGAATTTGTACATCTCGGCAAGATGATGGCCGCCATAAAGAAGGGCGTTCCCGCTGATGAGGCGCTGAAGAAAGCCTCCGGCACATACGGCCGTTTCAAAGATGCCGTAAAATACATTGACCCCAGAGAGGAATAAGGAGAAGTACAGTTATGGCACTTTTTGAAAATTACGAAAGAAGAATTGACAAGATAAACAAGGTCCTTGCCGAATACGGTATTAAATCACTGGAAGAGGCGAAGCAGATCTGCGATGAAAAAGGCGTAAAAGCCGCTGAAATTGTAAAGGGCATTCAGCCTATTGCATTTGAAAATGCGGGCTGGGCTTACACAATGGGCGCAGCCATAGCCATTAAGAAAGGCGTTAAGACCGGCGCGGAAGCTGCCGAAGCCATAGGCATAGGCCTGCAGGCTTTCTGCATTCCCGGTTCTGTCGCTGATGACAGAAAAGTGGGCCTCGGTCATGGCAATCTGGGCGCCATGCTGCTGCGCGATGAGACAAAATGCTTCGCGTTCCTGGCCGGACATGAGTCATTTGCCGCAGCTGAAGGCGCAATCGGAATTGCCCGCAATGCTAACAAATCCCGCAAATCACCGCTGCGTGTTATTCTGAACGGTCTTGGCAAAGATGCTGCGCAGATAATAAGCCGCATTAACGGTTTCACCTATGTTCAGACAAAGTTTGATTACTTCACTGGCAAGCTGGAAATCGTGAAGGAAACTGCGTATTCCAAAGGTGAGAGAGCGGCTGTGCGCTGCTACGGCGCAGATGATGTGCGCGAAGGCGTTGCCATTATGCACCATGAAGGCGTTGATGTTTCCATTACCGGAAACTCAACCAACCCCACACGCTTCCAGCACCCCGTTGCCGGAACATATAAAAAAGAATGCGTGGAGCAGGGAAAGAAATATTTCTCTGTGGCATCTGGCGGCGGCACTGGCCGCACATTGCATCCGGACAATATGGCTGCCGGCCCGGCTTCTTACGGCATGACCGACACAATGGGCCGTATGCATTCCGACGCCCAGTTCGCCGGTTCTTCATCAGTGCCTGCTCATGTTGAGATGATGGGCTTCCTCGGAATGGGCAATAACCCCATGGTCGGTGCGACCGTTGCCGTGGCTGTTGCTGTTGCCGAGGCACTGAAATAAAAACGGACCTGTCATATTCAGACAGTCCCAATGGCGGAACCGTTCTGAACGGTTCCGCCTTATAATATCCTGCAGCAGTATAATGTAATCTGTTTTTCAGACAATATATGGCTGCGACAGGAAAGGAACAGAATATTATGCCAGAAAATATGCCGGCCCAGCCGGAGCAGAATCAGAACATAAATCAGGATGCAGGAGAAAATGGACAGAGCGCCGGAGAACAGCAGAAGAAAAAATCCGGCGGAAAAGGCCTGCTTCTGCTTTTACTGCTTCTTCTGCTGGCCGCCTTGTCTTTCTTTTTCCTGAACAGAAAAAAGGATGTTGCGGAAAAAAACATAAGTACTCCGCCACCGCCTGTTCCTGCTGTTGAAACAGTAAAAACACCGGAACCTGAGCCGGAAAATACTGCCACGGAGATACCTGCTGCCGGACTGTCAGAATCTGCTGATACTGAAGATTCGGGACATGCTATTGTGCCGGTAAATCTGTACAATATGCCGGTTCTGTTTTTCTTTGACACTGCAAAGCCACATGCGGAATATGCTGATTATATTTATTCCTATGTGCGTAAATACAAGGAAGAGGGGAATGGACGGAAAATTCTCATAGAAGGTTTTTCATGCGATTACGGTACAGAGGAGCACAATGAGGATCTTTCTAAAATGCGTGCAGGATATGTCCGTTCCGAATTTATTAAAGCCGGTATTCCGGCGGGCAATATACAGATAAAGTATTATGGCAAAAGCCGCTATCCCAAAATGGGTTACGGACTTAGGAAATACTACTGGCGTGCGCAGGTTTCCCTGAAATAGCCGTAAATTTCTTATGATTAAGAATTTACGGTATATATAATATTTTACAAACACACTGTTAATTGTTTAAAATGTTAAATAATATTCAGGCAGTCTGATTATTTTGTCTGGCCTGCATTAATTACAAGTGCAGTTTGTGGCTGACAAATAGAAAATTTATTGGAGGATGCTATGAAAAAGAAGATGCTGTTAACTGCT
>CACZRG010000153.1 GCA_902783485.1 uncultured Elusimicrobium sp. | reverse complement strand
GATTTACAATGCCGGCGGCAGCACATTGATCGCAAATGCAGGTTCTTTTTCCGGAACAGACGAGGTGCGCAATAACGGCTCAATAGAGCTGACAGGAGGCACTTTGTCCTCCCCGGTTTCAACGGATGGGGCCGGACAGCTGTCAATATCCGGAAATGTGGCTTTGGAAGGAATAAGCATAGCCAATAACATTAATGTCGGCAGCAATGCATCTCTGGACATAAGCAGTCATGCTGTTTCAGTAACAGGCAATATTGCCATGTCAGGAATGCTTAAAATGCGCGTTTCAGGTATTTCTGCCGGGTCTGCAGACTATGAGGGCGGAAGGCTTACCGTAAATGGAACGCTGGATATTGCTGCGGAAGGTACAAAACTTGGCATTGTTGTTGACAGCGGGCTGGAGCGCGGTGAAACAACAGGCAGTCTGCAGCTTATATCCGCAACAGCAATGAATGGCGAATTTGAGTCTATTCAGGATCTCTCAAATCACCGCTATGCGGTAACTTCCGCTGGCGGCGGGCTTTACAATATCGCCATGCTTAGAACCATAAGCGAAACAGTAAGCGAGGGAGGAGGAAACTCCAATGTTTCGGCTGCTGCGGAAGCATGGGAAAATGTTTCAGGCCTTGGCAATGATAAGGCTGCCGCATTGAAAAATAAAATAATGGAACTTTCACAGCTTGGTTCCCCGAAAGATTATGTGAATGAGCTGAAAAAAATTATGCCCGGGGAAAGCAATGCCGCCCAGTCGGCTGCTTTGGGCATAATCAGCGAGGCAGGAAGAAATCTTGGAAACAGAACGGAAGCAAGGCAGCTGGCCATGACTGATTCCCGGTTCAGGGGCCTGGCTTCAGGAGACTCTGGCGCAAAAAATTCCGTATGGGCTAAGGCAATGGGCAGCTTTTCGTCAAAATCCGGCGCCGGAGAATTTGACAGTATGGCAGCCGGAACAATGGCAGGCTTTGACCGCATTCTTGACAGCGGACTTCTGCTTGGCATAGGTTATGCTTATTCCAGCATTGACGCAGATGCAGACGCGCATGATCTGACTGCCACAGGTCATTCCGTATTTCTTTATGCGGGCAGGGAGCTGAACGATTCCTGGAATATGCATGGCAATATTATGTATGGCACTGCTGATTATGAGGACAAAACTTCAGAAGTTTCTTCAGAATACAAGGTGCAGAATTATGGCGCGGAGGCAGTTGTAAGTTACAGGAAGGCGGGAAAATTCCTGCCTGAAGCGGGAATAAGATATGCTCATATAGCGGCTGATGACTATAAGGATTCCATAGGCTCGGAGATTTCTTCCGATGCCGATGATATATTCACTGGCATAGCAGGACTTGGGTATTCTTTCCCATGGAAGGACTGGAAAGCCATGGCCAATATAAGGTTTTCCTATGACCTTATGAGCGATGACCGCAAAACCTCCGTTAAAATAGGAGATCAGTCCTACCATATAGTTTCTGATAAAATGGATCCGTTCGGAGTGGAAGCCGGCATATCCGGCTCAAAGGTTTTCGGTGGCATAGAGCTGAACCTTGCATATGACTTCACATATAAGAATGAGTATATGTCCCATCATCTTTCAGCCAAAGGAACATACCGTTTCTGACAGACCTGAACGGTGGTTATGAAAACGGCACGGGAAACCGTGCCGTTTTTATTTTCAAAATGAGTATAATTCTATTATGGAAGGCTGTAAATTATCCGTAAAAATAACCGTTATGCGCAAGGCGGCTTATCATGATCTTATGGCAGAGCATGAAAATCCCATGGAAAATCCCTGCCCAATGGCAGAGGGCATGGTGTTTGTTTCAAGGCATGGCATGCGGCCTGAAGCCTTATGTGAAAATGCCTGGCCTTCCCTTGAGCCTTTTGTAAGGGAACTGTCCCGCGGCGGCGGGAATTTCTATGGCAACTGGATGAAAAACCCTAAAAGCGCAATGATTTCATGTAATGACGGCTTCAGGCCTGTGAGTTTTCTTATCGAGGTTCTGGAGGAGAAAAAATGAACTGTTTTTCAGCCTCTGTCCGGAACTGTTCTGTCATATAGTCAGATTAGGTGCGTGGGACAGAAAAAACAATGTCACATAAAAAAGACAGACTTTTTCAGGAGGGAAACAGATTTGTAACTGCGGGAAATTATATAGCCGCCGCGCGGGCCTTCCGCGCTGCCGCGGAAGCCGGACATTTATTATCACCTGTTGACTGTTCAATTCTTTTTGATGCCATGCTGGAGGGCAGCCGTGAAGCCGCACGTTCACTTTTCCGCAGGGAGGCGGATTCAGGAAATTCAATGGCTGCCTGCTGTCATTTTCTTTCATGGCTTTATTATGATTCCGAAGGTGATGTTTCTTCTTTTGACCCGGTTTACGCTTTTAAGGCTCTCAGACAGGCTGAAAATCTGAAAAGCGCACATGCTGAAGAAGCTGCGGCTGATTTTTTTGTAAATACTGTTCAGACTTCCGGTTTTACAGCTTTTGTTAAAAAAATAAAGGAAGCGGCCTGTTCTTCTGCGGAGGCCATGCGTATTCTGGGAGATATGTTCAGCTGTGGTGTTTCTGTCCCGGAAAACCATAAAAAAGCTGTTGAATATTACAGAAAAGCAGCAGAAAAAGGCAGTGTAAAAGCTGTTTTCAGACTTGGAATGCATTATCTTTACGGTGAAGGAACAGGGCAGGATACAAAAATGGCTTTTAAGCTTATATGCTCTGCCGCAGAAAATGGGCTGACTGAAGCCATTACAGAAACAGGCAGGATTATTCTGAATGACGGAGATGTTCTTCACAAAGACCGTAAGGAAGCGGTGCCATATATTGTAAAAGCATCCCGGCTTGGTGATATGGAGGCGCGGCGCATTCACGGGAAGATGCTGTTTTATGGCCGCCTGCTGGAACAGGATAAGGAAAAAGGCCTTGAAATGCTTGAGGAAGCGCATTTTTCGGGAAATACGCAGGCTTCGCTTGATTCCGGTCTTGCGTATTATTATCACGGAATGCTGCAGCAGGCAGCCAATCTGAAATGTGCCATGGACCGTTTTTCGGTTGCGGCTGAGAACGGTTCTGGTGAGGCGTGGAAAATGATAGGCCGTATGTTTTTCCGTGGCGAGACAGGTGAGGGACGTACCGGCAGGGGACGCAGGGATGAGGCGCATGCGCGTGACTGTTTTGAGGAAGCGGTGCGCAGAGGCTGTATGCTTGCGCGTTATGATCTGGCTGAACTGTTCTATGAGAGGGCTGGAGAACTGGATTTCAGAAAGGCTTATGAACTTTTTCTGCAGCTGGCATATGCCGGACATGCCCAGTCTCAGTACCGCGCCGCGCTTATGCTGAGGGACGGGTACGGTACGGAGCAGAATTATGAAAAAGCGTATTACTGGCTTACAAAGGCTGCTGAACAGGGCTATGGCGAGGCCTCATATCAGCTTTTCGAGTTTGCGTTACGCGAACTTCCGCGCAAAGAAAAACCGGAGCAGGTTCTTTCACTGCTGCTGAAGGCTCTTTATGAGGGAAGCCGCTCCGCGCTATTGTTTATACGCAATGGCAGAAAGGCTGATCATCTGCCTGTAATGTTCAAGGAGCAGTTTTTTGAAAATTTTCTTTTCAATATGAAAGAAGCACTGATTTCCGGAAAAAGAAAAGAGTCTTTCCCTTTTTTTCTGTTCGCGCTGGAAAACTCGGAGATACTTGTTCCTGTCATTAATACGGAAAAATCAGTAAAAAAAGCAATAAATAAAACCGGGGAAATGGCCAGGCTTCTTGCTGAACTTGGAACATCCGTTTTAGGTACAGGCCGTGAATCCTGTTCTGCGGTGCTTGCAAAGATTCCGGCATGGAAAATTGAAAAAGACGACATTGGAATAACCGGTGAGGCTGAAAAGGATTACATTGCTCCGGATAAGAATGCGCACATTCATATATATGATAAACAGAATACAGACAAAAGGGTAAAAGCGGAGATTTTTCCTTTCTTTTCACGCAGGGAGGAGATTCCGCTTACATGGCTGAAAAAATACCGCTTTATCCCGCTGCCGGCCAAAAGATGCCTGGACATATTCTGGAAATTCCGGCTTGAGCATAATTTCCCGGCAGGTCTTGTACTTGACCCTTTCAGTGGAATGCTTGCTTTAAGGCAGGCATATTCTTTCCTTATTGAAATCCCGGCTGATTTGAAAAAATATTTCCGCGAACCTGAACCTGAAGAGGAAATCTGGTAAGAAAAAACGTTTTTGCGGAATGTTAAGGTCTATACCGGGAACAATTCTGATTTTAACGTCCTGTAACTACGTTTTTAAGAACGGTTTTATACTGTATTCTTATAAGTACGGCAATGCTTGTGAAGAAACAGATAATTATCGCGGTTTCCATGGCGTGAATACCAAGCACATCGGTGAAACGGCTCTGAAACCATGCTATGAGCATCATGGCTCCCCATGCTGTAAGCGTGTTAAGACTGCCGAAAGCAGTCTTGTCACCCGTAGACGGAAACATCTGCGGAATGGTTATTATAAGCGCCATGGAATAAACACGGTCAAGCAGCATAAACGCTGCTATCATTGCAACTGTTATCCCAATAGGGAAATGACCATATATAAACAGAGGCAGCAGCAGTGCGGATATACCGGTACTTGCCAGCAGTGTGCGTTTCTGTCCGAATATTTTTATTATACTGCTGGTTGAAAAATTTATGGCCGCCTCTG
This sequence comes from uncultured Elusimicrobium sp., assembly GCA_902783485.1. GTDB lineage: Bacteria > Elusimicrobiota > Elusimicrobia > Elusimicrobiales > UBA9959 > CACZRG01. The sequence continues at coordinate 3,783 of CACZRG010000153.1, read as the reverse complement.
CCAGCCCTATTACCAGCAGCGCCAGGCTTATGTCTTTTATATTCATTCCATAATGATTGTAGAACCATATGCCGCAGAATGAGTAAAAGCCGAAATATGCCATGCGGTTTACCGTTATGCTTATATAATAAGAAAGCGCATACGGAACCGAAAGCGCTTTTATATAAGGCCTTATTATTCCGCCTTCTTTCTTTTCCTCATCAGGCAGATCTGCTTTTTCAGGAAAGAAGGAATACAGCAGAATACCGCTTGCGCAGGTTATGGCGGCTATTATCCACATAGGAGTCTGCCAGTTTATTTTCCATGCCAGCATTCCTGCGAGTGGAACGCCTATTGCCGTAGCGAGAGGTCTTGCAGACATAAGCACGGCTATCATGGCCGGGAAATTTTCCTTGGAAACACCGTGGAATGTTATACGCCACATCAGTGTGGCGATTATACCTGCTGTGAATCCGGCCAGGGCACGGAAGAACAGCGCTGCCTGGAATGATGATGTGAGCGCAAAGATTATCTGTGCTGCGGACATGGCGATAACCGTACATAATAACAGTTTCTTCGCACGGGACAGTGACAATATTGCCGGTCCAAGAAGAAGAGCCGCAGCAGTAGCTCCGCTGCATACAGATATAAGCAGCAGTGCAGAGGCCTCTGTCACTCCGAAATCTGCGCTTATCGGCTTTACAAGCGGGGATATGGCGTTGTCAATGGCATTAAACGCAAAGATAAGAATAAACGAGGATATTATTGCCGCTTTTTCTCTGTTCATTTTCCTGTTCAGGCCTTGCCCTGAAGTATTTCAAGTCCCCTGCGTGTGAATTCCGGATCCCTGGAGAACACAGCAGCAGAGAAGCCGCCATCAAATGGGGGGGCGGTGATAACAGCGCCTTCCGTGGCACCAGGCTCTGATATAAGCAGTGGCCTGCCGTTTATTTTCCGGTCTTTGAATCTGTAAATAAGTGCTCCGGTTGAGTTTTCTTCTGTGTCTATGGCCTCGCGACATGATATTGTCATGTCGCGCCATGAATCACCGAAGTATTTTTCAGCGAACTCGGTAACATAGCCGAAACCGTTGCTGCGGAAATTGCATTCCAGAGCCATGGGAGACTGCGGTTCATCTTTTGTGAATGCCCAGTCTATGTTCAGGTATCCGCGCGCGCCGGAAAGCTGCATGGCCTCGGCAAGCCTCTCCGTATATTCCTGAACGCGGTGTCCGCCTTCACTTTCCGGGTATGGATATTCGAACCCTGTCCAGCCTCCATTCCTGAATACCTGCAGATCCATTCCTATGAATTTTGCCATGTCCCTGTCCAGATACGCCAGCGAACCTGCCACTGTGCTTAAATCAAGAAAAGGCTCAACAAGCACTTTTCCACCACTATACCAGTCTGACACAACTGCCATAAGTTCTTCCGCAGAACCATGTCTGTTTCCGGCACCACCTGCATATTTCACTTTGCGCAGCATTATGTCTGTGTATCTTTCCGCGGAAAATTTAATTGCTTTTTTCAGCTCTGCCAGCGAATTCGCCTCAAGACCGGGTACGGTAGGAATATTAAGCGTTGATGACAGTTTTTTGAAAGAACTTTTATCATTAAGAACATTTATCATGCCATGCCATACAAGTTCAGGCTGTGTAAGTTCTGTACGGAGGCCTGTTTCACGTGCAAGCCGTACAATGCGCGGGGTTTCAATAAAAGGTTCTATTTTCCACCCGCCCGCGGCGGTTTTTTTTCTTAGTTCTTCAAGTGCTTTGGGATCTTCCAGTATGGAATCCGCCATTGTGTACGGTTTTGACTGGTGGCTGAACTGATACAGGCACTCCTCTCTTGGGGACAGTTTCAGCAGTCTGATTATATAATCGGCGAAATCATCCGGAACACGTGTTGGGAGTACAAGACAGTCTCCAGGCTTCAGGCAGAGCATGAAGCGCGGGAAAATGCGCATGGTTTTTGTTGCCACATTATGCTCATAAAAAGGATCATCCTCCGGAAGTGCCTCTTCCGCATTTGCAACCCAGAGTCTATGCATAAAAAGTACCGTCGCAGATAGTATTGCGTTTGTATTTTGTATGGTCAAAACCTTTTACGCTCTTGAGCGAGCAGAGTACGAATTCGAAGCCTCCTGCCTCAAGTGCGTCCGCAACCTTCTCAACGGAGGCTTTTATTATGTCATTTTTAAGAGCCTGCGAGGCTGTATCCTCCTGTCCTGGCAGTACCTTTCTTGAGCCGGAAAAGTCATAATCCGCCATTATTTTTTCAAGCAGTGGTGCAGGAACATTTTCTTTCATCGACGGAATCATTCCCTGAGAGAAAAGCAGATATGAGAACATTACCCTGTTCAGTTGTCTTTCTTTGAGCATTCCGAGGAAAGCGCTGAGTGCCTCCGGTGTGTCATCTATTCCTGCTACAAAAGGATCAAGATGTATGGTTGTCTTTACACCTGCTTTTGAAATGCGCGCCGCCGCATCAAGGCGCTGTGTCAGAGGCTTAAGGTGGCTGTCCAGACATTCAAGGGGGGCCGGATTAAGCGCAGCGGAAGGCCTGACTGCCTCATTGTATGAAAATTTTTCTTTGTACTGTCCGAAAAGCTGAATGATTTTTTCATCCGGAACACCTTTTGTTGTAAGAATAATCCGCCGTATTTTTGATTCCGCCAGTATTTTAAGTATTCTGTATGAAAGGCCGTTTTCAACGAATGACGGAGTTAGTATGTCCGTGTATCTGGAAAGTTTCAGAATATCTATTTCCCCGGAATCTGCCTTCTCCTTTATTTTCTGAAGAAGCTCCGGTTCTGGAAAAAGAGGAACCGGGTTATGAAATTCCGTGTGTTTTTCTTCGAGAGTATTCAGCACGATATTACGGCTTCTGGCATAGCAGTAAGGGCATGAATGTTCACAGCCGGTCCACGGTTCCATATAATGATATCTGCCGTACCAGCAGGTGCCGAGCGGTCCTTTTGAAAAAAGTTCAATGGTTTCTTTCATAACTGTATCCTTATTTGTTCCGGTGTGCGTGTGAGATATTATTTTTTTACTGTTTTACTGCTATTATTGTGCCATAAAAAATACTTGCCGGTTTCCTGAGTACAACTTTGAATCCGGCTTTGTTGAAAAAACTTTCCCATTCGGAAGCTCCTGCCGCGAATTCCTCGTTGAAACTATGCAGAAGATCTTTCTTTTTTGCTTCCCAGGTGCTGCCATAGTATTCAGCGCAGGCTGCCATAAGCCTTGGCATGTTCTGCTGTATTTCACTGCGCGGAAAATCGAAATATATTCCGTCTTCAAGCAGAAACACGGCATCTTTTTTGAAATACGGTGCTATATTTTTAAGAAACACTTCTTTTTCAGGGTTTGTCAGATGATGCAGTGCCTTTCTTGAGAAGCCTTTGGTGAACATTCTTCCTTCGGGATTGAATTTAAGAAATTCCGTCATAAGAAGTTCAACGTTTTTTGTTCCTGACAGGATTTTCCTCGCTTCCTCTATCTGTGGTGCGGATATGTCTATGCCCAGGGCTGTTCTGACCATGGGCGCAGCAAGCGCAAGAAAGCCTCCGTTTCCACAGCCGAAATCCACGAGTGAATCCTCAGCGCTGAGTTTCAGCGCGTCAATGCAGGCCCCGAATTCTTTCTTTGAAGTGGCGTAAAGCGCATTGTAATGCGCGGCATATTCTTTGTCTTTCCAGTCTCCGTCCATAATATTAACATTATAACTAAAAAAAGACTAATGCAGAAGTTCCGCTGTATATCTGCCGTCTTTTAATGCCGCACGTGAGCCTGCGGATATT
>CACZRG010000152.1 GCA_902783485.1 uncultured Elusimicrobium sp. | reverse complement strand
GTGAGAAAGAAAAACCCACCTGCCGTGGCATATCCCAAGGCACTTGAAAAAATGAAAATTTCAAGTGAGTTTCCCCTGAATTTAAAAGTTTTTATAAGGAAGAATCTTCCAATACCATATAGTGCGGAAACAAAGAATACTGATTTGAAAAATAATAAAAAGTTTAAGGCAAGGTTGCTGAAAAAAAATTCCCCAATGTCCCAAAAACAGAGTGAGCTTGTAAACGCATTTATTCCATTAGCAATGCCATCCGCATTTTGTTCTATTGAAATCCATTTATGGACGATTAAAACAGTCCAGATAAGGCATGTAAGATATTTAAAAATAATTTTCATATTTTGATAAATTTAAAACTGTGTCTGTTATGAATGATTCATATTAGTTTTTTATTAAGTATTTCAAAACATTAATCTTGATAGAATGTCAGATTTTATTATATAAAATACTTTGGATTTCTTATTATGTTATACACAGACTTTGTAAACATAAAGGTATTGTTATGAGTGTAAAGTTAAAATTATCTAAAAGTAGTAATATATAAGATGTTTGCTTATGTATTACATAAAACAGTTTTTTGACAAAAAGATAACACTTTCAAATAAAGCAATTTCAGGGCTGATTATTACGGCTGTATATGCCTTGATAACGATTATACTTGTTTCACATCATGAGCCTTTTGAAGATGAACTAAATCTGTGGATGATCCTTAATAATTTTAGTGGTTTTCAGCTGGCTGAACGTGCCTTTGAAGGGGGAAATTCCTTAATTCTTTACCTGCTTATGTGGCCGTTTGCAAAGGCAGGTTTCTCATATTATTGCGTCAAGATTGTATGCTGGCTGTCATGTGTTCTGGCAGTGTTTGTTCTTAACTGCCTTTCTCCATTTCCACTTTTTATAAACGTAATAATAACTTTCAGTGCCCCTATGTTGTATTTTTATCCTGTTATAGCAAGGAGTTATTCTCTTCTTCCGTTGTTTTTGTTTTCAGCAGCATTCTTTTTTTCTGACAAAAATATTGATAAGAACGGCAGAAACATTGGCTATGTCCTTTTCCTGTTGCTTCTTGCCGCTATTTCCATGACGCATGTCATAATGTTCGCATTTGTGGCATTGATGCTGTTTCTTTTTGTTTATCAACGTTTTTATCTTCAGCGAAAGAGGTCTAAATCCGAAATTGCAGCAGCATCAATAACCCTTGCTTCCTTGACAGTTATTGTTGTTCAGGTACTTGTAGCAATGAGGGCTGTTTCGCAGTTTGGAAACAAAAGCACAGTCTCAACACCATTGAAAGGTGTCCTTATTCCTTTTTTTGCCTGTTTTTTCGACACAACTAAAGGCAATCTTTTCTATAGCTATACTCCGAATAGCGGACTGCTGTTTTATCTGCCTCTATTTTCCGTTATTGTTCTGTTTTGCGGTATGCTGTTTTTTCTTTACAGGACGGAAAAAAAATATTTTTGGATTTTTGTATTGTCAGTGTGCTTTCCCATATATATTTACCTTACTACATATTCGGTAATTGTGCCATATCGTGTATTCACGGTTCACCTTTTGCTTGTTTTCTTTTTCTGGATTACATTCAAAAACAATAATGAAATCAGTATCAAAATGTTGCACAACAAGATGTTTTTAACGGTTATATCCCTGTTTTTTCTTATTACCATACCTTCCGGAATAAAACTGGCGGTAAATGATTTTAACGGCAGATTTTCCGCAGCCAGGGATATAGCGGATTTTATAAAGCGGAATATCCCGGATGATGGAACCGGAGTGTTAATATCTCCATCACCATGGCAGGGAACAGCTGTTGCTTTTTATCTTGATCCTGTGCCTGTATATATGCTTAATGGAAATGAAATAAAATGTATAGATGACAGGCCGGGGGCGCTTGATAATCGTCTCGCTGAAAGTGGCATAACAAAGGGAAAAAGGTATATTTACATAATTGCCTCAAAATATCAGAGGGAATATCTTGCCTCACGCGGATATACATTTATTTACGAAACACCCCCCGCGATGATTACAGAGGAGGATTATGTCCTGTACAGAATTCCATGAAAATGTTGCGGTACAGGAAGAATATGTTTAAGACTGAAAAAAAGAACCGCCCTTCCGGACGGTTCTTTTTTCGTGGCCTGTATGTGCTTTTTTCCTTTTACGGCCTTACTATTATTTTCGCCAGCTCCGGCTTTTTGGCAAGCTGCTTTTTGAGGGCATCCTCGCGCAGTTTGTTTACATAATCCTTCTTCTGGAAAGTGTACTCAAATTTTGTATGCACGTCGTATTTTCCTTCAAGCAGGGCAGCCACATCTTCAACAAATACACGCTCCTCGTCGGTAGGTATAACGAATACCTTTATCTTTGAATCATCGGCTGATATGAGTGTTTCGGCATTGCGTGTCTTGGATATTCTGTTCTTCTCCGGATCAATCTTTATGCCGAAGTGTTCAAGTCCCTTAAGCGCACCTTCGCGGATGACAGGTCCCATCTCGCCGACACCGGCTGTGAATACAATGGCGTCTGTTCTGCCTATGGCAGCCATGTATGCGCCTATGTATTTTCTGATTCTGTAGCATTCCATATCTATGGCAAGCTGGCAGCGTTTATCGCCTTTTTCTGCATTTATCTCAACATCGCGGCGGTCGGAATATTTGCCTGTGATTCCTAAAATACCGGATTTCTTGTTCACTATCTTTGTCATATCTGCGGCTGAAAGACCTTCCTTTTCCTGCAGATAAAGCGGAATTGAGGGGTCAACGTCTCCTGTACGGGTTCCCATTACGAGACCTTCTGTCGGAACAAAACCCATACTGGTATCTACGGATACTCCGTCTTTAACAGCGCAGCAGGAGGCGCCGTTGCCAATATGACATATTACCAGATTGGTTTTAAGCGGGTCCTGGTGGAGAAGCACGGCGGCGCGCTTTGCCGTATAAAGGAATGAAGTGCCGTGGAAGCCATAGCGGCGTACAGAGTATTTTTCATACCATTCATAAGGAACAGCATACATGAAAGCCTTTTCCGGCATGGTCTGATGCCAGGCTGTGTCGAGAATAGCCATATTGGGAACACCGGGCATTACGGCCTGCGCCGCAAGAATACCCTGCACATTCGCCGGATTGTGAAGAGGCGCAATAGAGAACAGTTCCCTGAATGCCTCTATTACATTGTCGTCGATTATTACGGATTTTGTGAATTTTGCTCCTCCGTGCAGTATGCGGTGGCCTACCGCCTTTATCTGTGAGAGGTCCTTTATTACACCATACTCTTTATTCGTAAGAGTGTCGATAATAAGCTGAACAGCCTCCTTATGTGTGGGACATGGACTTTCAACGGTTACCTTATCGCGTCCGGGAACCTCGTGAGTAATGGATGAACCTTCAAAAGTAACACGTTCCACAACGCCACTGGCCATAGGGATTTTTGCGTCCCAGTCAAAAAGTGTGTATTTGGCGGAAGAACTTCCGCAGTTGAGACAGAGTATTTGCATTGTAATTCCTCGCTGTTAAAAAATAAAAAGGTCTGAACGGCCTGCTTATATTTTACAAAAATATATTATCAGATATTCTGAAGTTCTTCAGACAGAGGGTCAGTATATCCCTGCCTTACAAGTTCAAGGTCTTTAAGTCCCTGTACGGCTTTGTCAATATACTCTTTTTCTTTTGAAGTCCGGATTATATCTGCATAAAGTTCTGCCGCTTCCGCATAGCGC
>CACZRG010000151.1 GCA_902783485.1 uncultured Elusimicrobium sp. | reverse complement strand
CGCGGCCACGGTCAAAAAGAGACTTGGCAGACTGGGTGTAAGATCCGTAGGTCAGATGAAAAACAGTCTGGAACTGTATTTCCGCCGTGGCACCCCTGTACCTGCCGGTCTTCCCGCAGAATGGAGCCGTGCTTTCGGTGAAAGGCTTTCATTTATTCCGTCTCCGGAGGGGGACGGACTGCGCTTTTCAGATATTTCCAGACCTGTGGAATTTTTAGAGGATTTTCTTAAGATTTCCGAAAGAAAGATGTAATTATATATTTAATGGAGAAAATGGACTTTGTTTATATCTCAGTAACAATGATTTTAAGGAGTATACAGCATGAATATTAAACATAAAAAGAGAAAATATGTTTTGGCTGCTTTTATGTTAATATCCGCTATATCGGTTATGCAGTTTTTTTGTCCGTCTCCGTCCCTGGCGGCAGATGTACTTTATATCGGAGATTCTCATTCAGTCGGGCCGTTTGGCGTTAAAATGGATGAACTTGTACGGTCTGCGCCGGGGGTAAAACTTGATTTTTATGCTGTATGCGGTTCAGTTTACAGCTGGTGGCTGAGTGGCAGGGAAACAACCTGCGGTTATTTTTTCCGGGACAAAGAAGGTATGGAGAGCCGTGGAAAAAACGGCCCGACACCGCTTTTTAAGAAACTGCTGAAGAAAGACCGTCCGGAAATTGTCATAGTGGAGATAGGCGCCAATTACTGGGATTACCCGGAGAAAAAAGCAGTAAAAGAAATGCGTAAAATGGCAAAAAAAATACGCGCTTCCGGTGCTGAATGCTATTGGATAACCACACCTGATTCTGCGAAAATAAGGAAATATATTCCAGGAATTATGGAATACACACGGAAAGCGGTTTCCCCGTATTGCAGAATTTTTGACAGCACAACCGTAACCTCTTACCCTGATGGCACAGGTGACGGACTGCATTATGCAGCCAGTCCGCTTGTTCCTCTGGCTGACAGATGGGCTGAAGCTGTATTTAAAGATTTGAAACCAGTACTTGAGGAAATGTATAGAAAGACATTGCCGTAAAATCAAAATGCTGAACAGAAAGAGAATCAGACGTACAGAAAGCAGATAATGTAAATCAGCCTCCCTTTCTTGCTTTATCGGTATATCTGTAATATAATTTATAAAACGGAGATATTTTATGAGAAAAATTCTATTTTTCCTGCTTCTTGCCATAATGACGGCTCCGTCATCAGCGGCAAATGTCCTTTTTATAGGTGATTCCCACTCCGTGGGACCTTTTGGCTGGAAAATGGACGAGCTTATACGTCGTATGCCAGGTGTTTCTGTTGGTTCCTATGCGAGCTGCGGTTCCGTTTTCAACTGGTGGGAAACAGGCAGGGCAACAACCTGCGGTTATTTTTTCCGTGATATGAAAGGCTCTACATCAAAAGGTACAAAAGGAGCAACCCCGATTTTTGACAAGCTTCTTAAAGAGGTGAAGCCACAGGTCGTGGTTGTTGAGTTAGGGGCTAATTATGCCGGCTGGACTTCCGATGAAGCTGCCATAAAGGATATGAGAAATCTTGTTAACAGGATTTCCTCAGCCAAAGCGAAATGCTTCTGGATAAGCAAGCCGGATGCCCGTAAGGGAAAAGAGAATATTCCACGTATACTGCGCCTTACCAGGACGGCTGTAGAGCCTTACTGCACATTCTTTGACAGTACGCTTGTAACAGAATATCCGGCTGAAGGCGGGGATGGTGTGCATTACTGGAATGAGAAAGGACGTCCGATAGCGGAAAAATGGGCCGATGAGGCTTTTCTTGTTCTGCGTCCGCTAATTGAAGGCATAGGCAGTATTGGCCTGAAGGCGGAAAAAGACGGAGATACCGTGGACGGCAGCGTGAAAGATTCTGCGGAGCGGAACTGAATACAAAATGTGAATTCCGGCTTACACGTAGCCGGAGAATCTGAATTATGGCAAAAAGGCTTTCCTCAAAACCGACGGTTTATCTTATAGACGGATCTAATTTTGTAATGCGGTTTGGGGAAAAGCCTTTTAATATCGCAGAGGAAGAATTTACTGTATGGCTTGCGTCCGCGCTGGAAACGGATACGCTGTGTCTTGCAGAGTTCCGTGTGGTGTTTGATGGTCCATGCCGCCGTGAAAGAACTGTCTGCCCCGGAATAACGGTACATTATACGGATTCGGAACCTGCCGATAATTATATAGTCGAAACCGGAGCATATCTTACTGGCTCCCACATCAGGACAGTGGTTGTTTCTTCAGATAACGGGCTTCTGGAAAGAGCGCAGGCTGACAATGTGCTCATCTTACGCTGCGAAGCCTTCCTTAAAATGGTACAGGGAGAAATAAATAAGAATATCCGCTGAAAATACATATTGTAAAATCCAGGATTAATAAAAATGAACAGATTTCTTTTGATTTTATTTTCTGCTTTTTTTGCTTTTTCACTTACCGCTTTTTCATACGCTGAGGATGATGACTGGAATTTCAGTGATGATTATTCCTCATCGCAGACGCAGACTTCAAAAAAGAAAACACAGCGTGCCGTAACCTCCGGTACGGTAAAAAAGAACAACAGGAAAAGCAATGTTAAAACCCAGAAAAACGTTGTTCAGAAAAAGAAAAATACAAAACAGAAAAAAACAAAAAAGAAGAATTCTGATTATGAAATAGATCAGCTTCCGCTGCCTCCGGCCCCAAGGAAAAATAAAAAGAACAGTGCGGAAAGTGGAAAAATTGAAGACGGTACTTCAGATCCGCTTTCAGGGACAGATGGGGCAGACCCGGATTTTGATGCAATGGACCGGGAATATCAGGCTGCACTTGCAGCAGAGGACGCAAAGAAAAAGGGTGAGACGGAGTCAGCTGAGGATAATATACCGCGTGAGCTGCATTATAAAATGCTTTCAGGCTGGACAACTGATTCACGCGATGGACGTGGAGCAGATTTTTCGATGAAAAAGAATTCTGCTTCTTTTGTTGTGATTGAAGAAAAAGAAATATGTGAACCGGATACTGTTCTGAAATCATCACGCAGTACTTTGTCTAAATTCAAATCAAGGGATAATCCGTCAAAGCTTAAGCCATATGCGGTTAAAAACGGGGTTTCCGGATATTATTTTTCTCTTGATGACGGAAGAAGCAAGCATTTTTACGCCTTTTTCTGTGCCGGCGCAAAGACCTTGTCAATTACGCTTAAAAATGCCACTGATTCCCTTTTTGAGGAAGCTGTCGGCTCGCTGCAGATGGAACCTGTCGTGAAGAAGCAGAAAAAAAACGCTGAAGGGAAACCGAAACTTAAACCTGTTGTTTACTCAACAGATATTCCGGTGCGCTGATTTTATTTGTTAAACATAAAATTGCTACAATAATATTGTCCGGTTTTCCGGACGGGTCTTTCAGGCCCCTGTAAAGGGCTTGTGGCGGAACTGGTAGACGCGACGGACTTAAAATCCGTTTCCCGCAAGGGAGTATGGGTTCGATTCCCATCATGCCCACAGTAAATTTGTTTTGATTTTATCCGGAGGAAATATGCATCTTGCACCGATTGGTTTTAAAGTCGTGATATATGGAATCGCGGCTATGCTGGTGGGGGGGATACTGCTCAAATGGCTGTACTGGCTCGGGCTTCCTCTTATTGTGCTTGGCTTTATATTCTCTGCATTTTCCCTTTATTTCTTCCGCGACCCGGAAAGACCACGCGTGTTCGCTGCCCAGGAGATTGCCTGTCCGGCAGATGGCACTGTTATGAGCGTAACAAATGAAGGGACTCCGGGAATAACCGTCGTAAGAATATTTCTTTCAATTTTTAATGTCCATGTGCAGCGTGCTCCGGTATCTGGAAAAGTTACTGCTACTAAGTATACAAAAGGAAAATTTGCGGTAGCCTATAAACCGGAAGCTGCCAGGGAAAATGAGAAAAATCTTATCGAGATAACTGCCACAGATGGACGTAAGGTTTCCATTGAGCAGATAACAGGTGCCATAGCGCGTCGCATTCAGTGCTATGTAAATCCTGAGCAGCAGATTAAGGCAGG
>CACZRG010000150.1 GCA_902783485.1 uncultured Elusimicrobium sp. | reverse complement strand
TCAGGTGACAGCGCCGTGGCCGTCTGCGGACAGAATATGTACAGTGAAAATATAAAAAAGCAGACCGCCCTGAAATAAAAGACGGCCTGCTTTGTTTTCATTCAGATTTCTCCGCAGCCTGATTAGATTCTGGCGGCAAGAAGGTTGATCTGATTTACAGCGTTCTGGGCATTGGAAGCGAAGATCACTGCGTGATTCTGCTGGAGAGTGCTGGCGAAGGCTTTGGTGTCAGAGACATTGTAAAGTTTCGCAAGATTCTCAACGAATTCACCCTGGCCGGCGGCCACATCGCGGGAAAGATCAGCAAAGTTGGCTTCGATGAAGCTCTGGCGCTCCATGCTGATGTTGATGAGACCTTTGTTTGTGCAGTTTGATGTGCCAAAGGTTATGCCGAAGGTCTGGCTTCCGAATGTGCCGTTTGTTGTGGCGGCAAGAAGCTGATGGGCGAAGTCATTCTGGTCGAAGACAAGGCTTCCGAGACCGCAGCCGGCTGCACCAAGAGCATGGGCATTGGCGGCAAGTCCTGTGCAGAGAATAGCGGCGGCAAAGAACTTAATAAGTTTCATTGTTTTGTTTCCTCCTGGAAATTTACAGTAACTGAATAAACAGCATTCAGGACACTGTTTATAAATTCTACAAAATTTATATGTATTCTGTTCAATAAAAGAATATATCGTATAATTTTCCTTATGAACCGCAATAAGAGAAAAACATCAAAAAATGATGAAGAAAAAGAAAACCGGAACCGCAGATATATGCTTCACGCGGCCCCACTGCTTGAGGCTGCCGGGAAAGGCAGCATTCTTGTTCAGGCTGTTCTTGTGGGGCTTGTATCCGGTCTGCTGGTTATTCTTTTCAGGCTTGGCATAAATACCTCGCTTGAGGCAGTACAGAAATTTGTATATCAGTTTCCTGTACGGGAAAGATTTATTATATTTCCTCTTATCGCCATGCTTGGCGGTGCGCTGGCAGGCTGGCTGGTAAAATTCGCTCCGGAAACAAAAGGCAGCGGCATTCCCTATGTCAAAATGGCGCTTGCGCGCATGGGCAATGTTACGAGAATACGCAGTATATTTGTAAAATTCTTCGCGGGACTTGTGGGAATAGGTACCGGTCTTTCCCTTGGCAGGGAAGGCCCAAGCGTGCAGCTGGGCGCCGGAGCGGGGGCACTGATAGGACGCCTGTTCGGTATTAAGGGAACCGCTCAGGATAAACTTATAGCGGCAGGCGCCGGTTCCGCTATAGGCGCCACATTCAATGCACCTATAGCCGGGACGGTTTTTGTTGTTGAGGAACTTGTAAACCGTTTTTCTGCGGGAATGCTTCTTCCTGTTCTGCTTGCTACAGTGTGCGCCGCTTCGGTTTCAAGATATTTTCTGGGCTCCAGTCCGTCATTTTCGCTGCCTGTGGTACCGGAGGGTACAATAAGCATACTTCCTTATGCCATACTTCTTGGTGTGGTTTCCGGAATAGCCGGTACGCTTTTTTCAAAAACAATTTTTCTGTTCCGCGGTTTTTATGCCAGGCTGGGGTTCATGCCTGACTGGCTTAAACCTGCGCTTGCCGGTCTTGTGATGGGAATTATTGGCTGTATGCTGCCAGAGGTTTTAGGCCCTGGAAATACCGCTACTGACGCACTTTTCAGTGGCAGAATAGCGCTTGGCGCCGCGGTTGTTATTTTCTGTGTGAAATTCATCGTTACACCGGTATGCTTCGGTTCCGGCGCGGCTGGCGGTATTTTCCTTCCCATGCTGATGCTGGGAGCATTTCTGGGCTGGATTTCCGGCCTGGCGCTTACAGCCTGCGGAGCGGTTTCAGCAGATCCGGCCGCATTATCACTTATGGGTATGGCGGCTTTTCTTTCTGCCGTGGGGCGTACCCCTATAACCGCTGTTGTGATGGTTTTTGAAATGACAGGCGGATACGGGCTTATACTTCCAATGATGCTCTGCGCTGCGGTTGCTGATTTCACGGCTGAAAGGCTCGGGCAGCTTCCTGTTTACTCAATGCTTGTAATGAGAGGGGATAAAACAGGTTCCGCGCAGGTACTGTCTTCGCTAAAAGTAAAGGAATATATGGTAAAGGGAAATCCGATATTTGAACCTGAAAGAACCGTGGATGATGCTCTTTACTTCTGCCGTTCAAACAGAACCACCACGCTTACGATATGCGATAAGCAGCGGCATGTACTGGGAACTGTTTCATGGCCGGATCTTGAGGATTACAAATATCAGGGAAACAGCGGAAAGGATCCGCTTGCCAAAGTATTTAATCCGGCTGCAGAACTGATATTTCCGGAGGAGGATCTGTACTCTGCTTATTACCGTCTGCATTCATCTGGTGGAGGCGCACTTGTTGTGGTTGATCATAAAATGCGTGTCCAGGGGCTTGTTACACGTAAGGAACTGGGCAGTGCCTTAAGCAGGAATTACTTTCCATTTATGAACGCCGGAAATAAAAAGGAATGGATTGAAAAGACTGCGGACAGCGTAATCAGCAGCGGTAATCCGGCCGGGCGCACTGCTGAAAGATATTCCGCTGAAAAACACGGCATTAAAAGAAACAGACGGTAAATCTGTTTTTTTAAAAATGCTATACTTTAAATAAGAATTTAAGGCCGGTCCGAAACCGGCCAATATACTTTAAGGAGAAAGACACAAATGTCCAATAAAATGGTAGCAATGGACGGTAACATGGCAGCAGCCTATGTGGCGCACAAGACCAATGAAGTTATCGCCATTTATCCTATCACCCCTTCTTCTGTAATGGGTGAGCTTGCCGATGAAAAATCGGCGCATAAAGAAAAAAATATCTGGGGTACCATTCCTTCTGTAATAGAGATGGAATCAGAAGGCGGCGCTTCCGGTGCCGTGCACGGCGCACTCAGCGCCGGAGCCCTTACCTGCACATTCACCTGCTCCCAGGGACTGCTGCTGATGATTCCGAATATGTACAAGATTGCCGGCGAACTGACCAGCACCGTATTCCATGTCAGCGCGCGTGCCCTTGCTACTCACGCTCTTTCTATTTTTGGTGATCATTCAGATGTCATGGCCGTGCGCCAGACCGGCTGGGCTCTTCTTGCTTCCGCAAACGCTCAGGAAGCCATGGACTTTGCGCTTATCGCCCAGGCTGCCACTCTGAAGACCCGCGTGCCTTTCATGCACTTCTTTGATGGTTTCCGCACTTCACATGAGCTCAATATGGTTGAGCCTATTGAAGACGATATTATGCGCAGTATGCTCAGCGATGCCAGAATTGCGGATCACAAGGCCCGCGGTCTCAATCCTGAGAACCCCACTGTGCGCGGAACAGCCCAGAACCCTGATGTGTTCTTCCAGAGCCGCGAAGGCGCGAACCGCTATTATGAAGCTGTGCCTACAATGGTCAAGGAAGCCATGGGCCAGTTTGAGAAACTGACAGGCCGCAAATATAATCTGTTTGAGTATGTCGGCGCTGAAGATGCCGACAGAATAATCGTCTGCATGGCTTCCGGCTGCGATGTTGTTGAAGAGGCTGTAAACGCTCTTAACAAAGCCGGAGAGAAAGTCGGTCTGCTTAAAGTCCGCCTGTACCGCCCGTATTCACAGGTTGACTTCATTAAGGCCCTTCCGAAAACCGTTAAGAAAATTGCTGTGCTTGACCGCTGCAAGGAAAACGGCGCTCTCGGCGAACCGCTTTATCAGGATGTTGTCACTGCCTGCGCAAATGCCTACAGGCTCTGCGGCTGCCTGAAGGAACTTCCTTATATTATCGGCGGACGCTATGGCCTCGGCTCAAAGGAATTCACTCCTGCCATGGCCAAGGCAGTATTTGACAATCTCAATGCTGCGAAACCGGTTGAGAGCTTCACAGTGGGAATAAAAGACGATGTTACAAATAAGAGCCTTTCCTATGATGAGAACTGGACAACCGAACCCAAGGATATTTACAGAGCCCTGTTCTTCGGTCTTGGTTCTGACGGTACCGTCGGTGCCAACAAGAACACAATGAAGATCATCAGCAAGGAGACCGGCCAGTATGCGCAGGCCTACTTTGTGTATGACTCCAAGAAAGCCGGCTCAATGACCACATCTCATGTGCGCTTCGGAAAGAATATTATCCGCTCGCCGTATCAGATCTCCAAGGCCCGCTTTATCGGCTGCCATAATTTCTCATTCATCGAGAAATACGAACTTCTGGACAAGGCAGAGGATAATGCCATAGTGCTTCTCAACAGCCCGTATGATGCAAAAACAGTGTGGCAGCATCTGCCGGTTGAGGTTCAGAAGACAATTGTTGACAAAAAACTGCAGCTTTATGTGATTGACGGTGCGAAGATTGCCGAGGAAACGGGCATGGGCGCACGCGTGAATACAATCATGCAGACCGCTTTCTTCAAGATCTCAGGCATTCTCCCGGAAGCCCAGGCTCTTGAGGCTATCAAGAATTCCATAAGAAAGACCTATTCCAAGAAAGGCGAGGAAGTTGTAAACAAGAATATCAATGCCGTTAACTGCGCTGCTGAAGCCACCCATAAAGTGGAATACGGCCCGGTAAATTCGGAAAAGCATATCGGCAGGGATGTTTCCCATTATCCTGCATTCGTAAAGAATACTCTTTGCGAAATGATGGACTTCCGCGGCGACCAGCTGCCGGTTTCTGCTCTTCCTGCTGATGGAACATATCCTACCGGAACAACACAGTATGAGAAGCGCAATATCGCCATTGAAGTTCCCCAGTGGGATCCGGCTGTCTGCATACAGTGCGGAAAATGCTCTTTTGTCTGCCCCCATGCTGCCATACGCATGAAAGCATACGAGGCTGAAGAACTTAAGGATGCTCCGGAAGCGTTTAAGAGCGCAGACGGAAAGGGTGCTCTTAAGGGACTCAAGGTTACTGTTCAGTGCGCTGCCGAAGACTGCACCGGCTGTGGCGTTTGCGTGCACAACTGCCCGATGAAAGCCAAAGGCGCAATCAGGATGGTAAAGCAGGCTGAAGTCCGCGAAGCGGAAGTGAAAAACTGGGATTTCTTCCTCGGTCTCAATAATAAAGGCCAGGAGAAGACCAACCGCGAGACTGTTCAGGGCAGCCAGCTT
>CACZRG010000149.1 GCA_902783485.1 uncultured Elusimicrobium sp. | reverse complement strand
CTTAACAGTTATGAAACACATTACCGTATTAATGGCGGGGAATGGCGTGATTTCTCCGTTGAGAACGCATCACAGTTTTTTGATGGCCGCCGCCGTTTCACTGCTGAGAATCTGTCTGAAGGGGGATTTCTTGAGATAAAGGCCAGGTATATATACTCTCACAATGACGTGCAGAAATATTCTGAATGGTCTGAAATACTTTCGAGCGGAACAGAAATATATGGAGAAGAGCAGAACAGCGCTGCAGTAAAAAAATATCCGGTAAAAAAGAGTACCTGTCTTTTCTCTTTTTCTCTCTGCTGTTATACTTTCCTGAATATTTCCTCCTGTGTGTGGATAATAATCGTTGTTCTGGCAGTCGTCTTCTTCGTTTTGTTTAAACTTCATGGCAGAAAAAATAAAACAGACAATAATAATGGTCAGTAAGATAATTCTGATGAAAGAAATTAATAAATTTTCCGCACTGTTTCTGATTGCTGTTTTTCTGGCAGGGTGTGCCGCTGTCAGTCCTGTATCTGAAAAAATAGCACAGTTTCATGCTGAACACCCTGAAACTGCAATACCCGTTGCCCCGGATTATTCGCAGGCCTCATCATGGATCATAACCGAAAGTGCAGGTGATGCTCCTGCGGATGTCTTCTACATATACCCCACAATATTCGCCGGGGAAGGTATTTCTTTTATGCAGATAACCGACCCTGTTAAACGTAAAAATGCCTCTGACTATTCAATGTTCAATATGGGGCTTTTTTCCGGTGCAGCGAACAGATATGCGCCTTATTACAGGCAGGCTTCGCTTGAAACATTCGTAAATAATACATATGAGAATATAAAATCTTATCTTTATGTACCATGTGAAGACGTGATAAAAGCCTTTGACTATTATATTAAGCATTACAACAAGGGTAAACCATTTTTCCTCGCCGGGTTCAGTCAGGGGGCCGTTATGGAGGAATGTCTGCTGAAATACCGCTTCAATAATAGAAAGATTTCGTCCAGACTCATAGCGGCATATCTTTTCGGTTACAGTATAACCGCGGAAGAAATGAAAAAATATCCGTGGATAAAGCAGGCATCCGGTGAGAAGGATACAGGAGTTTTCATATCTCTGAATACTCATTTGCCGGGTGCTGTTCCAATGATTGTCATGCGTCCTGGCAGCGTTAGCAATAATCCGGTAAACTGGCGCACGGACACAGT
The DNA here is from genome assembly GCA_902783485.1 of uncultured Elusimicrobium sp. GTDB lineage: Bacteria > Elusimicrobiota > Elusimicrobia > Elusimicrobiales > UBA9959 > CACZRG01. The sequence goes on along the minus strand of CACZRG010000149.1, from coordinate 11,386 downwards.
TCCGGCCGATATGAAAAATTACAAGGGCGCTGTGATACTTAAAGATATGTCAGCCGGAACTACGGAAGAGGATAAAACCCCATTTGCCTCTGTGCGTGTATCTTCCGTAACAGGTGGTATTGAACTTGACGGAGTAAGGGAAGTTTACAAAAAGAAAGCGCTTAAGGTTTTCGGGGATAAATATATGCACACTTATGATTTTATGTTTTTTTACAATAATCTTTCTGAAAATATACTTGACAGGCTTGAAGCCTTCATGGCTTCCAGATGAAAATTTAAATTGATTATATTAAAGGTGAATATATGGAAGGAATAACTACACTTGTTGTATTTGCTGTAATATTTGTTCTCCTGAGGGCCTGGGCTCTGTCGTTCAAAAAAAGAAAGGAGAAAAATTTCAGACGCATTGCGGAAAGTCTGCGGCTGACGCTTGAGGATTATTCCGGCGAAGGAGACACTGATTATCCTGGCAGGGACTGGAAGGAACTATACGGGGAGGAAACATTTGGTATACTTCCCGGAAAGGAAAAAAAGGTACAGCGCCGGCTTACCGGGATAATGGCCGGAGCTGGAGAGTTCTGTGAGGTTGAGTGTTCCGCAATAACTCATCATGGAACAGGGGCATATCTTGGACCACGCGGACGTGGTTACAATTATGATTCTGAAGGCAATGCCAGAAGAGAAAGCTTTGATACTGACATAATTACAAGACAGAGAATCTCATGTGTGATTTTTCCTCTTGAAAAAGGAATGTTTAAGGATTTTAACGTTTCAAGTGAATCAATAGCGGATATGAAACTTTATCAGGTTAAAAACGGAGCTCTTTCCAATTTGTTCACGGATAGTGTTCTTGCCTGTCTGGAAAAGATACCTTATACGAGTGTAGCTTTTTCAGCCGGAATGCTTGTGTTTTATGCCGAGGATGTTGATGAAAGCGTTCTTCAGGAGTTTATAGTTAATTCATCCCAGGCCGCTTCAGCGGTTCTTACGAGGTAGAGGCTGCAGCCATTTATGTCTGGGATACCTGCGCGCGAGGGCCGGTCTCAGTTCAGGATAGACATTCTCCCAGAAATTCCTTAAATCTTTTGTAACCTGTACCGGGCGCATGGACGGTGCCAGAATATGTATTACAAGCGGCACTCTGCCGGCCGCTATTCTGGGAGTTTCCAGGAATTCATAAAGATCCTGTATTCTGGCTTCCAGATATGGTTCCCCGTTAAGCGGGTACCTTATTCTTGCCCTGCGTCCGCCTGGCATTTTCATTCTTGATGGGGCATGTTCTTCTATCAGACGGCATACGGCCGGCCCATACCAGTCTTTAAGATGTGGCAGTACCGGTCTGTTTTTTGCATCTGATACACTTTTTGCGTCGGAACATATATCGTTTATTATTAATGCAGTGTCCTCTTCCGAAAGAGGTTCAATGCCGAAATCCGGGCAGGCCTTTGACAGAAAGTCAGCACGGGCAAGCCATTCTTCCGTTTCCTCGTTCCATTCAGTGAACTTATGTCTGCCACTTATGAACTCTTCCGCTATAAGTTCTGAGGAGGCGCGGCTGCGCACAGCCTGAACAGCGGAGGTTCTTACAGGTACGTCGCGGTAATATATATTTTTCTGTATTACAGGTGAAAGCATTTCAGGGTCCAGCGATGTTACCGTTTCCTCTTTCATCTGTTCCGGGAAGGCCTGCCGCAGCCATTCCTCTTTTATTTCTGCTGCAAGGGAAAGTGTTATGTCCGTTCCGTTAGGGGAATTTTTCTCAAGAGCCTCACCTGCGGCAATTATAGGTGCGCCATTTGCAGCGCTGTTATTATCCAGTGAGGCGTGTCTTCCGCCAGACATTGCATATCTTTTTGAAGAGCCTGGCAGCAGTGCTGCTACACGGTCTGGAAAAGCCCGTAAAAACGCTGCTGCCAGTTTTCCGGATAAACCGGATATATTGTCTCCGTGTAAATTTTCAGTGAGTTTTTCACCATATTTTATATCTGTTTTCCTGCTTAATGCCTGTCCTGTGCGTACAAGTCCGGCTGCAAGCGCACATGCTTCTTTTGCCGCATTTTTCTCTATTCCATAATGTGCGCATACGGCAATGCTGAAATTTTCCTCTTCACAGTGCTGCAAAGCTTCAATAGTGGCATATAAATCGGAATGAAAGTTGTTTTCCCTGTGGGTTTCCCTGAGCCATATGCTTTTTCCCTGTGCCGCTGCAGCTATAAGAGTGCTTTCTGCCAGGCAGCCGGTTTCTGCTGCTTCTGTAAGCATTCGTGAATATCTGGGAGACAGGGGAAATGCAGCCATACGGCGTCCTGTTGCGGTAATCTGTCCGTTTTTGTCTGTGGCACCGAGCAGGTTAAGAAGATTTTCCGCTTTTGCAATATCTTCTGCGGGGGGAAGATCAAGCCATTTCAGTACGGAGAATGTTTTATATCCGCAGGCCTTAAGCAGCAGCAGGGATTCACTTAAATCAAGTCTTAATATTTCCGGTTCAGTGTCCGGGGAAAGTGAGCGGTTGTCTGTTTCCGTCCAAAGACGCAGACACAGTCCCGGCGCAGTCCTGCCTGCACGTCCTGCTCTCTGATCTGCTGAGGCTTTTGTTATTCTCCCTGTGAAAAGCGTGTTTACCGCCCTTGTGGCATCATAACGGGCTGTTCTGGCGAGACCGCTGTCTATTACCAGTTCCACTCCGTTTACAGTGAGCGAGGTTTCAGCGATATTGGTAGCAACAATTATTTTTCTTTTGTCCGTTACGGCAAGAACCCTGTCCTGAGCGTCGCTTTTCATACTGCCGTAGAGTGGCAGAATATCAAATCCGGAAAGTACAGGCCTTCTGCGCATTTCAGCAATGGTTCTGTTTATTTCATAAGAGCCTGGCATGAACACAAGAACATTGCCTCTGCCTGCCGGGGCAAGCATGGCCGCCGCTTTCGCCGCTGTTTCCCATACAGGCAGTTTCGTGGAAGCGGCGTCGCAGTATTTTACTGTAACGGGATACACTCTTCCTTCCGCCTTCACAGTAGCACATGGGTACATATAATCTGAAATTTTATCTATGTCCAGCGTGGCAGACATAACAGCAATCAGAAGATCCGGCCTTGATTTTTTCTGAAGTTCGAGACAGGCGGCAAGTGCCAGGTCTGAAGCCATGTGACGCTCGTGGAATTCGTCAAAAATTATGCATCCGTATTTTTTCAGCTGCGGGTCGGCTATAAGTTCCCGCAGCAGTATTCCTTCGGTTTCAAAGATTATTCTGGTTTCTGCCGAAGTCCTGTCTTCCAGTTTTACACGGCAGCCTACGGTTTTCCCAACAGTGGAGCCGCGTTCATATGATACACGTGCTGCAAGCATTCTGGCTGCCAGCCTGCGTGGCTGAAGAACTGCGATACGGCCTTTTACCCTGCCACTGTCAAGAAGGAACTGGGGAACCTGCGTGGACTTCCCGGAGCCTGGTGGTGAGGAAAGTACAAGTCTGCCTGTTTTAAGCAGTTCAGATATTATTTCCTCTTTCTTATCAGTTACCGGCAGCCGCATGATACTGGTGGTAAAAACGTTTTATTCCGCAAAAGGAGTTGTGGAAATTTCCGGCTGTGATATTCCTTCCGTAAGTCTTATAAACCTGTCTGCAGGAAGATTTTTATATGTTACGGCCCCTGTATTCCAGTATACCGTAATTGTTCCCTTTTTGCTTTTACCAAGACCGAAATGCAGCCTTTGGGAATCTGAAAGCCCGTAGTGTCCGTGTGATGTCTGTACAAATCTTAACTGGCGGTGGGGAAATATACTCCCTGTTCTGAGTACCGCTTTTGTCCCCGGAGCAGCTGTTGCGGTTGCTCCTGCGCCTTTTCCACGCAGTGTTATCTGCATCCAGTGTCCGTCACATTTTCCGAGGAATAATCCCGGAGCTGGCACTCTGCCGTTTCTTTTCTCCTTAGGCATTCTCATCCATGATTTCCCGGCTATTATATCAAGACAGCCGTCATTGTTGAAATCTGCTATGGATATTGAGGCTGAGCTTTCCCAGTCTATGCCATATCTGTCTGTTACTTCCTCAAATTCAAGCGGTTTGCGCATATGATAAACGCGCAGATACTGTTTGTCCGGATAATCACCACTGGCTACAAGCAGTTCCTGTTTTCCGTCATTATCAAGATCAGCCCAGCTTACACGCATATCTCCCTGATTCCAGTTTACCGTGCTTTGATGAATTCTGTGCAGCAGGTCAGGATATCTTTTGAAAGCGTGATTTTTTTTCTTTCCGCCATTTACCAGAAGGCTTGAGCGGTCTGATGATTCCCCAGCCCAGCCATGTGTTATCTCGCCTGTGAAAATATCAAGGTCTCCGTCATTGTCATAATCTGCGGGTGCTGCCGAGAATGTATTGCCGTGCGAGCGGAATTCTTTTTCTGCGTTACGGCTTACCCATTCCGGGTATCTGCCGTGGCGTATTTCATCGCCGTCAAATCCTGTCTCTGGTCCCATATCGGTAAATGTGCCGTCACCGTTGTTTTTCCACAGGCGGTTTGCCTGTCTGCCGTACACGGAGACAAAAATATCCTCGTATCCGTCGCTATTCCAGTCGCCGTGGGATACTCCGTATACAGGCCGGCTGGAATCTGGCTGTCCTTCAGTCTCTTTTGTGAGCATTCCTGCCTGTCCAGTTACGTCTGTAAATGTGCCATCGCCTTTGCCTTTGTAAAGCCGTCCCGGATAGCTTAGCAGCGATATTCCGTATTCCTTGTACCAGCTGCCTGTGTACAGATCCGGTATACCGTCTTTGTCATAGTCAAGAAATGCCGCGCCTGAAATTGTTTCTGGAGGGAAATAATTTCCTGGAACCTGTCTGAAATGTCCTTTACCGTCGTTCAGATATATTTCTGAGCGCATTCCGTCGTCTTTTTTTTCATATACTTTGTTTCCTGCTTCATCTCTGACAATATTCCCGTTCTTGTCAGTCGCAGGTTTGTCATATTCGCAGTACACGGCACTGAATATATCAATAAAACCATCATTGTTAACGTCTGAGACAACTGCAAAAGCCATTTTTCTCTCTTTACCGGGAAAAGCAGTATCTTTTGTCAGTCCTGATTCCACGGTGAAGTCCTGAAAAAAGATTCTGCCATCTTTTAAAGTATTCAGAAAAACCTTTGTCTTTAATCCTCCGTCCTGACCTGTTATGATAAGGTCTTCACGGCCGTCATGGTTTATGTCTGCCCATACCCCGTTCTGCATACTTATGTCGGAAAGGCCTGCTTCATCTGTGATATTTGTGAATAAGGTACCTGTGTGTTTTATACCATCCGGTCCGGTATTTCCTGCATAAGTATATGCCGGACTAAATATCACTGCTATGGCAAAGGCTGCCGGCAGTGTGACTGTTTTTCTTAAAGTTCCTGTAAAAAAAGTTTTATTCATAACTGTTTCACCTTGTAATTAATATACCGGTTTATCATACAACGGTCTTTCTGTGCTAATGAAGATGTGAAAGAGGAATAGACTTCTCGCCGAATTTTCCCGGAGTATATGTGCCTGGAATCTTTGTCTGCGCCGCCCGTTTTATTCTTATTGGAGTTATTCCGGCTTTTACGGCCTGTGCCAGTCCTTCGTCTGATGAGGCGGCATATATAAAAGGTCTGTATTTTTCAAGAAGAATATATTTGTCATTCGGTTCCGGAGCGAAATGTATATATGAAACTGTTTTTTTCCATGTGCTGCGCAGTGTCTCTCCGCCTTCCTGCTCTCTGTCGCATATGAGATGCACTTTCAGTCCCAGGAATTTCGCCAGTACGCACATTAGTCCTGGCACTGGCTTTGAAGGATCCTCACCAGCCATACTGTTAAGCTGTTTCCAGTATGCCGCAGTATACGGCTTAAGCCCGGATGTTTTCATTATATCCCATGAAACAGTGGAGTCTGTCAGGCCGCCGTCATATTCCAAAGCTATTGAATTTTTCATGACCGAATTGATACTATAGCACAATGCCCATAGACAGACTGTTGTTACGACCAGTTTTATATGCAGAATAAAACGTGAAAACAGGGAGCTTTTCTGCTGTCCGGAAGAAGACGGATACTGATTGTTCATTTTGAAGTCCTGCCGTTTTGTATAATGCGCTCAGTGTAAGGAGTAAATGTGTAGCGGCTGGCCGTACACCAGCGTATTACATCACGTGTAGGCCTTCTTGAATTGGCAAATTCTGCGGCGTTTGCAAGTAAGGAGGTGTTCTCCGCGGTTATCATTGAATCAGGTACGGCAACCTGATATATTTTATCCGCTTTCAGCGGTCCCGCTGCACTTTCCGTTTTTTCAAGAACCTTATCCTTGGAATAATAAAGTTTCAGTCCGGAAACTGTAAAAGTTCCGTATGGAAGTGACTTTAATGAATCAATCAGATTCTCGCCACGTATTTTTACGAATACAATATCCGAATCCGTCGGAAAAGCGTTATAAAGATCCGAAAGTCTTACTGTAGTGCTTGAAAATCCTGCTGCTGTTTCGGAAAATGGCATGAGTGAGGCATTTGTTTTGGCCCACAGCTTTATGCAGTCTGCTGCAAAATTGGCCATTGGATGTATACCGTCATTCTCAAGTGGCAGTGTGCTTCTGAGTGTTCCTATTTTTCTGGCAAAATGTTTTTTCTCTTCTATCTGGTATTTTATTGCTATATTGTGAAGAAGCTGATTTTCTTTATATTTCAGCGGATCTATATCTATTGTCCCGGATTCCACGGCTGAAATTTTTCCTGTTTCAGGATTGAAGAATATTTCAGTCCGTTCCACTTTTTTGTTTCCTGCTCCGGCAGGTACAACCCAGGTCTTATTGCTTCTGAATATCCGCCGTACAGCCGGATCGTCTGTAATAATTAAATTTACCCTGCCTGCTGCCTTTGTGAATTTCCTGTAGTATGTCCGGTCGCTTTCCGCAGACGGATCTATTGAAAGAAGCATTATGATTATCTGTGCGCCTTCTCTTTTAAGTGTATTTATGGCGAGGTTGGCATCATAGCTGCCTTTTTCAATACGGAACCTGGCATAGTTTTTCTGCTTTTCAGGTTTCTGTGGATTAGCTAAAAGTACTGATAAAAATCCTATTCTGTATCCGTTTACGTCTTTTATATAATACTGCGGCATTTTGTCATATCTTTCGCCGCTGCGCTGATACAGATTTGAGGCTATAAGTGGAAATCTGGCGGAATCCGCAAGTCTGTCAAAATCTTTGGCCTGCAGTGTGATATCTGTTATTCCAGGGACTGCTGCGTCATATGGAAAAGCATTCATCATTTCCATTACGGCGGAGCCTTTTGTAAGTCTGCCTGCCGGAGTGTCAGCTGACCAGTTGCCAAGATCAACTATAATTTTGGGAAGGGGTTCTGCGTCGTAAATATTTTTAAGCGCCGGAAAACCGCCACAGCTGCCTCTTTTGAAGCAGTCGTCCGGCGCCTGTATGCTGCCCCGTGCGCGTGCAGTAGAAAAAACAACAATACTTGTTTTCCTTGTGCACGCGCCCAGTACTATAAGCAGTATGGCGGCCAAAAGCCGCAGTCTGTTCATTTGCAGTTATTTTACCTGAATAAGACGCGGACCGTAAGGTTCCACCTTTACAGGGCTGGCTTTAAGGTCGTCAATCAGATAGTCACGCAGAACACGCTGATTGTCCTCTTTAACCGTGCCCTTGCCCAGAATGTCTCCGCCATTGCCACCGCCGACGAGATAATTGTTTGTTGCCACGCGGTATGTTTTTGTATAGTCAACAGGCGTGAATATTGGATTTCCGCTGTCGCAGGTGTTGCCACACAGGCTTACTTCTATTACTTCTGTTCTGGCAGGTTCATTTGTGGCGGCATTTTCTTCTTTTATTTTCCATGTCGCCCTGATACCTGAGAACTGCAGAGTTGTTGTTGGCAGGCCACCCTTAAGATGTATGCTTCTGTTCACCATATCAAAAACCTGTTGTCCTGTCAGTTCTGTAACAACAAGAGTATTGTCAAATGGCATTATCTGATAAACATCCCTGAATGTTATTTTGCCTTTGGCTATGTTTGTTCTTACTCCGCCACTGTTCTGCACTCCTATGTCTGTTTTTGCCTGACGGCGCATGGCGTCAGCGAACCAGTCACCAGCCATATTGTCAATTCCGCCTTCGCGGAAATCGCGGCTGAGTTCTACTTCTGTATAACTTATCTCCTGATTCATTACTGCATCAGCTTCATCTTTGTATTTCTGTATTACTGGAAGCACATAATCATCACTGCCTGTGTCTTCTGTCCAGAGTTCAATGAGTTTGCCTGATGTGTTTACGAGTCTGCCTGTATTATCATCAAATTCAAGTTCAATTCTTGAAACATTGTAAAGGTGTGAACCGCTTTCTGCTAACAGAACTCCAGAGGGTTCATCCTTATAACTGTTGAAAATTGCTGTGTGGTTATGTCCGCCAAAAATAACAACAGGATAACCTTTTACGGCACGGGCAACCGCAAGTGTTCCGTTCTGTTCCATTTCAGGCAGAATCTTATCAGCTTTTACGTCGACACGTTTGCCGCCGAATGGGCCACCAAGACCTATATGTGCGAGAATGATTATCGCATCAGGTTTTTCCTTGCGCATTATTTTTTTTACCCATTTCCTGGCTTCCTTCGGTTCGTCTCCGAAATAATAGTCTTTCACATTTGCGGGCAGAGTGGAGGTGGCTGTATGTGTTCCTACTATACCCATTATGGCTATTTTATGTCCTCCTGCTATCCGTATGATGTATGGATATGTAAATGAAGGAGCTTTTTTTGTGGCTTTTTCATACATATTTGTACTAAGTACAGGAAAGTTAAATCCTTTAGCCATTTTTTTCAGTACATCCATGCCATAGTCAAAATCATGATTGCCAGGCACCATGGCGGAATATCCCAGCAGATTCATAAGTTCAACTGTAGCTGCGCCCTTGGAAAAATTACCTTCCGGAGTCCCCTGGAAAGTATCACCGGAATCTAAAAGCAGGTACGGATTTTTCTCTTTATGTATCAGTGAGGAAAGGGCAGCAAAGCCACCTATGGGTTTTTGTTCGCCGTTCCTTTTGGCCTGATGTACAGAATATCCTCCGTGTACATCACTTGTATGATAAAGCACTACTGTGTCTGCAGCCGCGGGCATGGCCATTGCCAGCGTTAAAAGAATTGCTGAAATTATTTTCATGTGTTCTCCTTGATTCCTGCATGTGCGGGCGCGGCTTTACGAAACCGTGCCTGTCAGGCGGTATGGTATATAAATATATTACAAAATATATTTGTAAATATAAATAAAAAACGGAAGGCGGGGCAAGCCTTCCGTTTTTGTTTGTATGCTTCCGATACAGAGCAGTATCAGCGTTTTGAGAACTGGAAGCGTCTTCTTGCTTTCGGCTGTCCGGGTTTCTTTCTCTCGACCATTCTTGAGTCGCGGGTAAGGAAGCCGGCTTTCTTCATCGAAGCGTGAAAATCATCACCAAGTTTGGCGATGGCGCGGGCAATACCATGACGGATTGCTCCTGCCTGGCTTGACGGGCCGCCACCTTCAACTTTAGCGGTGCAGTCAAATTTCTGATCCTTCGTGAGTTCGAAAGGGGAATTGACAACATGGGCAAGACGCGGAATATTGCCGAAATATTCTTCGGGTGTTTTTCCGTTGATTATTAACTTACCCTCTCCGTCCTGTGTAAGGCGGATCTGGGCGATAGAGGTTTTACGTCTGCCGGTTGCTGAAATATAATTCTGTTTTTCCATTTGATGATCCTGCTTGAATTATTTTGCCGCTTTGGAGGCTTTAAACTGGGTCTGCTCACCTTTGAAGAGGCGGAGACGTTTCATGCGTTTTGCGCGCATTTTGTTGTTGTCCAGCATACGATATACGGCGAGCTCAAGCACACGGGTGGAATCCTGTTCCATCTGTCTCTTGTAAGGGATGGTTTTAGCCCCGCCGGCATAGCCGGAATGGCGGAAGTAGAATTTGTCTTCCGCTTTGTTGCCGGTGATCTTCACCTTGTCAATGTTGGTAACGACAACAAAATCACCGCAGTCAGTCTGCGGCGCGAAATCGCGTTTGTGTTTGCCGGCCAGAAGCACGGCAATTTTTGAGGCAAGTCTGCCTAATACCTGGTTTGACGCATCGAGAAAGTGCCACTGGCGGCTCTTCTCCATTACATCAACCTTTGGAAGTGTTGTTCTCTGTATCATAATACTGATATAATAGCAAATTTTTATTTTCTCTGCAATTTTGGACTACTTCTTTAATCCGGGTACCGGTGGTGCTTCATCAACACCGCCTGTCCATAATTTCCCATCTTCGCAGAAGCGGTACTGCCTTGTTGCTCCGCTTCCAAAGAATCCTGTGGCCCTTCCTGTGGAAATGGAAGTGTCTCCGTTTCTGTATCTTTCAATATAAGACGGCAGTACCTTGTTTTCATTTGTGGTGCATGGCATATCATAGCAGAGCATGTAGTGATTTATTGCACCGTCATTTATTTCCGTAAGGTTTACAGGCGGTGAGGAAAGTACATACGCAGGGCAGTTTGTAGCCTTGAGCAGCCACAGGTATTCAGGCTCGGATATTTCGCGGTAGCCACGCTGCGCCAGTTTTGCCAGTTCACGGCTTGCCTTGACCTGTTTTTTGCTGCCAGGCACAGGCTGATATGAGAATATCCATGTTATTTTTCCTGTTGTGGCGGCCTCTGTCCAGGCGTTTATCCCCTCAGGTGTTATCTGTCCGTTTTTGTCAAAAAGTGAATCACCGCTGCTGTCCCGTAGTCTGAATATTTCCCGCAGGCTTATGCCCTTGCTTTCGAAATATCTGATAGCATCCCTGCTTACTGCTCTTGCATAGGCATTATATCCTTCAAGTGTAAGCCGGAATTTAAGACCGTTATCATTTTCCTCGTAATAAAGTCCATGGCGGCCAGGAAATTTTCCACGTACAACCTCTACCGCACCTCCGGCTTCAGCAGTTCTCATGTTTCTGTGAAGCCGCAGGTCCTTTTCTGTAAGCATATTTATCGTGGCTCTTTGTGATATGGCACCGCGTTTTTTCATTTCCGCCAGAATGTCTTCATCGCTCATCATATCCAGATTAAGTTTTTCGGCGTTTGCGAGCGCGTATTTGTTGTTTGGATCTATCTGAAGTATCAGTGAAAAATAATGAAATGCCTCTTTGTATTTGGTCTGCTTTAGAAAATAGTCAGCCACTGTTGTAAGAATGCCGGTATCGAAAGGTGCCGCCGCGGCAGCCATGCGGTACTTGTTTTCAGCTCCGGCCCTGTCTTCAAGTCTTATGAGGGTTTCGGCTTCTTTTATGCAGAGTGCAGCGTGCCTGGCATGTTCTTCACCGGTAAGTTTCTGTGCCCTTTCATATTCGTCAACAGCCTCTTCGTATT
>CACZRG010000148.1 GCA_902783485.1 uncultured Elusimicrobium sp. | reverse complement strand
TATTTGGAACAGTACAGGCTGCGCCTTGAAAGCAGCGACGTAAGTTCTGTAATGGCTATGCCGAAAAGCTGCTTATGGAAAATATGGTCAATCCTTTCCTGCAGGTTAGGATAAACAGGTTCAAGCCCGACAAGAAGCCTTTTTGCTATTTCACGCAGAAAAACGCCTGTTTTGCAGGCAGGGTCTAAAAACTTAATATCCGGATTGCTGAACAGTTCCTGCGGCAATGCGTCAAGCACCTTGTTAACCAGATTAGGAGGCGTAAAAACCTCATCATTGCTTAAATTTGCAAGACAGCTAAGCACATCCGGCGTATGAACGTCATGTTTATGTACCTTGTCAAAAAAGGATTCTTCCATACTATTCTGCTCCCATAATCTGCCTGTAATGCACGGCAGGATATATTTTTACAGGTTCAGGCATATATTCACCTGTGACCGGGTTTACTGACAGATATTCGGAAAGTTTGTCCCCAAACAACGCATTCTTGTCCGGTTTGTCCTGTGCTTTCAAAAGAACGTCAAGACGGAAATCCCGACGCTTGAATTTAGACCCTATAAGAGACCACTCCGGGAAAATAATTGGCAAATCCGTATCGTGCTGCTCAGCATCTACCTGCATCATCGTAAGTGCATTGCCACATAATATGTTCCTGCTTAATATGAATACAGCTGATTCAACTGTCTGACTGTTGCATTTTTTACCGCATACGGAGCGATACTCCCTGTTCCATATACCAAAAAGCCTGGCACGACATTCCTTTACATTGTCTGCCATTATGTCTACCCCGTAAATGCTGGAAAGAGCCAGCAGGGAATATCTTTCATAGTCGTAAACCGAATTTTTATGCCTCTTTTTAACACTGGCAAGCTTTCTTTCAAGCACTTCGGCAAGAAAATTTCCATCACCACAGGCTGGTTCAAGAAATCTGGAATCAAATCTGTCGCACTCCTGTGCCACAAGATCGCACATGGCTTTTACTTCACGTTCATTGGTAAACACCTCGCCATGCTCAAAAACCCTTTTTTTAGATTTAATCTGCTTTTTCATTGAAAAAAAACGACATAAAAAATTAAAAATTTTCCCAGCTCTCAATTAACTCAGGGAAATAAAAAGCGGCCCTACATTGTCAATATATAAAAAGCGGCCAGTCTCGTCGTAATATAAAGGAAGTTTTTTATTAAAGTTCCGCTCTAAACAAAGCGGTTTTCCAGCCTCGCACTGCGAGCCTGGTTTTCCTGTTCAGCCGGGCTTTAAAATGAAAAAAATCGTGCATAAAACTACTATGCACGATTTTTTCTGTGCGGGTTTATAATTGCGGATTTTTCCGCATAGCAGACATAATTTTATCGTTTATTATCGTCAGAATCAGATTCTTATGCCTGATTACCGGTTATAGATGTAATAAAATTTCAATTTCCCAAATATGTCGTTTAAATGGATGAATCCGATATGAGCCACAACGGCATTTTCTATAAAATTCACACTGAATTATTCCGGCACTTCTGCCGGTTTATTTGTTTACTGCAACATCGTTCTGTATAACAGAAAAACGTTATGGAATGGCTGCCGGAATTAAGGAAAATAATCCTATTGCTACTAATGAAAAAGAAATTCCTCAGGTGATTTAAGGCGTGGCTTTTCCATTTCAGTATCAGCCTTACGGCTTTCTTTTTTCTTGTCTTTTTTTTCTGATTCCCATACAGCTGTAGATCCGTATCTGTTGACGTTTACATAATTCCTAAGTACTGCTTTTAAAGCCGGACGGACTGCCAATTCAGCCCAGGCAACTCCCTGACCCAACTCCGCAATTTTACCATTTTTGTGTACTCCGGCAGCACAATCTGTCCAAAAGCCTGGAGAACGCAGCCACCAGAATGAAGTTCCCTTGCAGTTACACCTGCTATCAGTATATGGAGTTGTATGTGCCTGTCTTGCCTTATCTGACTTAAAATATCTTGCCGCCTCTCTTATACTTAACAGGAATACCCTGTCATCTGTCTTTATTCCGCCTCTCGCACCACTTTGTGTATTATCGTGGTTTACAAGATTGGTTAATCTGATATCGGCCTTTTCATATGAATTAAAAGCGGTATTATAAAAATCCCTATTAAGCCAGTTTCTCAATGAACACCCTGCCCACGTTATTGGACGTTGTTCTTCATTATATTTTTTTATTTCTATCAGATATTTAGTAAGCAGAAGAACCGTTCCGTCAGCTTCCTTATCGATAATTATCCATTCTATGGGCTTTTTTGTACCATCTTCCTCATAAGGATATTTTCCCATAAGAACTGTATCCCCAACTTCCTGCGCTGAAACTGCCGGTACATTAAATATAAAACCTTCTGACAGTGCATATGTTATAAGAAAAAACATGCTGATAACTTTCATAAAACAGATTTTCTCCTTGCCGGTTAATTATATAATATACCACAATTGACAGATTTTTCAACCTTTTCATAAATAAGGCAGATACATTTATGCCTGACTGTCAGGCCGGACTATCCGGATTCAGTAAGACGGATATAAAGGGTGGCCTGTTTTATTTTTCAGGGCAGAATATCGGCAGCCGATATTGTTTCATGTATGCCGTTTCTTATAACAGAAAGAGTGCCGTCATCATTTATTTTTTCGGCGAATACGGTTTCTTTGACAATGTTGCTTCCTGTGGAAACGCTTATTTTTATTTCTTTTCCCAAAAATGCGCAGCGGGAACAGTATTCATCTTTTATTGAAATAAAACCACGCTGTTCAAAATATGTTTTACGCTCAAAGAAAAAATCCAGTACGGATTTTAAAAGCTGCTCCCTGTCCGGTCCCTGTCCTGTAAGCATTTTTACTGAATAAGCCGGATATATAAGCCCGTTAAAATCATCTGCGGCCTGAGAACAGTTTATACCGGCCCCAAGCACTATGCCCTCAAGCCCATGTGGCCCGGCAGATGCCTGAGAGAGTATACCGCATATTTTACCGGGAACAGGCTTTTTTTCTGCGTGTTTTTCCGTGCCTTTCACGCTTTTTCCGGACGGAGGCGTGCAAAGCACATCATTTGGCCATTTAATCTGTGGTTCAAGTCCCGCTTTCTCAAGCGCCATACATACACTTACAGACATCAGATGAGAAAAAACCGCATAGTATTCCGCTTTACGGGCATTTTTAAGCACAATTGTAAAATACAGTCCTTTTCCCTCTGAAAGCCAGCTGCGGGACATACGGCCACGCCCGGCTGACTGTTTTTCTGCGGTTATTACAGCGCCATCAGGCAAAGCACTGAATTCCCGCAATGCGAAAAGATTTGTAGAATCAAGAAGCCCGTACTTCTTTATGAAATACGGGCTTCCTTCATTTATTCTGCAGGACACTTTACATTCTGCCACAGATGGCAAGCAGTATGCCGGCGGCTACCGCGCTGCCGATAACGCCTGACACATTCGGGCCCATTGCATGCATGAGCAGGAAGTTCTGAGGATTCTCCTCCTGGCCTACCTTGTTCACTACGCGGGCCGCCATAGGAACGGCGGAAACGCCAGCCGCACCGATAAGCGGATTGATCTTCATGCCGCATTTGTAGAACAGTTTGGCAAGCAGGACACCGCCAGCAGTGCCGAAAGAGAAGGCAAGCAGTCCGAGTACAAGTATTCCTATTGTGTTAAGAGTAAGGAACTGCGCCGCAGACAGCTTGGAACCTACTGAAAGTCCCAGAAGAATGGTAACAATATTTATCAGCTCGTTTGAGGCCGTCTTTGCCAGGCGGTCAGTCACGCCGCTTTCCTTTATAAGGTTACCGAAGCACAGCGCTCCCATAAGCGGGGTTGCATCAGGCAGGAACAGCATACAAAGGAAAAGCACTATAAGAGGGAACAGTATCTTTTCCCTCCTGCTTACAGGGCGCAGCTGTTCCATTTTTACAGCTCTTTCCTCTTTGGTGGTAAGCATTCTCATAATAGGAGGCTGGATTATAGGCACAAGAGCCATATAGGAATAAGCCGCAACCACGATAGCGCCAATGTAAGGAGTGCCGAGACGGCTTGCCAGGAATATGGACGTAGGACCGTCAGCTCCGCCTATAATGCCTATGGAGGCAGCATCCTTTATGGTAAAGCTGATTCCGGGGCAGTATTTGCTCAGCAGAATAGCGCCTATAAGTGTCATGAATATGCCTAACTGCGCCGCTCCACCGAGAAACGCCATTTTCGGATTTGCAATAAGCGGGCCAAAATCCGTCATCGCTCCCACGCCCATGAATATGAGCAGCGGGAATATGCCGGAATTTATGCCGAAGTCAAATATCTGGCCAAGGAAACCGCCATAAGTCTGCACCGCAACAAGGCCGGTGTTCGGGTCAACAGCCGTAATGGTATGGCCTATTATCGGCATTGCATCCGGCGGGAACGGAATATTGGCCAGCACGCCGCCAAAGCCTATAGGGATAAGCAGAAGCGGCTCAAAGCCCTTGCGTATGCCAAGGTAAAGTACCACAAAGCATATCACAAGCATTATGGCATTTGGCCATGTAAAATTATACAGGCCGGTGGAATGCCACAGGGATATCAAACTGTCTAATACCTGCATTGTATGATACTCCTTATGCTATTTCGGCAAGAACATCGCCGCTCTGTATCTGCGCGCCCTGGCTTACAGGTATGGCTGTAACCGTGCCGTCAAATCCTGCCTTGACGGGAATTTCCATTTTCATGGATTCAAGGACTATAACAGTATCGCCCTTGGCCACTTTCTCTCCCGGCTTCTTCTCAATGCGGAGAACCAGTCCGGGAAGCTCAGCCTTGATCTGTTTCGCTGTTCCGGAAGCAGCTGCAGGAGCGGAAGCTCCGCCTGCGAATCCGGCCTTTACGGAGGCTGAATATTCGGTTCCGTCCACTACGGCGGCATTGTCCTTTATTTCAACCTTATAGTCTTTGCCGTTGAGGGTTACAGTGAACTTTGTTTCTCCGGGCTTTGCCGCCGGTGCTGCCGCTTTCTTGCGCAGGTTGACGGGGCCGTGGCCTTTGAGGAATGCTATGCCTTTTTCCTTGCAGGTTGCAACCAGGAATATATTCTCATCGGTAATCGGCAGTCCTTCTTTTTCAAGGATTTTCTTGTTGGCTTCTATACCTTTGTTGGGGTCCGCATTGTTGATTTCAAGCGGAGTTTTCTTCGTAGGCTGCATATTGAGCTGTTCGGAAGCAATCTTTACGATTTCCGGATCAGGCTCAATCGGGGTGCGTCCGAAATAGCCAAGCACCATCTTGCCGTATCCGGGGGCGATTTTCTTCCACTCGCCGAACATGGCATTGTTAAGAGCCTGCTGCGAATAGAACTGGGACACCGGGGTAACGGAAGTACCGAATCCGCCGCGACGGACAACTTCCTTCATGGCCTTGAGCATGGCAGGATATTTGTCCATCATCTTGTTGTCGCGCAGCATCTGCGTGTTTGCTGTCAATGCTCCGCCAGGCAGCGGGGAATAAGGTATCAGCGGCTCTACAGCCTTTGATTCCGGCGGCACGAAATAATCCTTCATGCAGTCCTTGAAAACCTCTTCCGCCTCTACGATTTTGTCAATGTCAAATCCAAGATCGTACTCCGTTCCTCTTAATGCGTGCCACATGGAAATGATGTCCGGCTGGCTTGTGCCGCCGCTTACAGGAGCCATTGCGAGGTCTATCGCATCTGCTCCGCCCTCTATTGCGGCAAGATAGCAGGCAATGCTTGTGCCGGCTGTGTCATGCGTATGGAAGCGTATCGGCATTTTGTTGCCGAGCAGCTTTCTGGCACGTTTCACTGTCTCCCGTATAACGGCAGGCGTGGTAGTG
Source organism: uncultured Elusimicrobium sp. (assembly GCA_902783485.1). Lineage (GTDB taxonomy): Bacteria > Elusimicrobiota > Elusimicrobia > Elusimicrobiales > UBA9959 > CACZRG01. Next base: position 3,388 of record CACZRG010000148.1, on the reverse strand, counting down.
CCGGAAGCATCCTTGAAGCAGAGAGAGTCAAACTCTACTCCTGCGTCCAAAAGTTTCTTTATTACGCCGAGATAGAATGCCGGTGTGTGAACCTTGTCAGAGCCTTCGCAGTTCGGAGGCAGGGACATAAGCGTAACCACGGCCTCATGCCTTAATCCGGCTTCCTTTATGGCCTTTCCTGATTCAATCAGATTGTTTTCATCATTCAGGGCATCAAAGTTGCGTATTGTGGTAACTCCGTGCTTTTTGAACATTCTGGCATGCAGTTTTATAACGTCAATAGGCTGGCTTTCAAGTCCTACCACGTTCACGCCGCGGGCCAGAGTCTGCAGATTGGCATTAGGGCCTGCCGCCTTGCGGAAATCGTCCATTGCCTGAAACGGGTCTGTGTTGCAGTAAAAGCACAGGGACTGGAAAATAGCGCCGCCGCCGCTTTCAAAATGATCAATTCCGGCAGCAGCTGCCGCTTCAACCGCCGGAAGATAATCTTTCGGCAGAACCCTTGCACCGAAAACGGACTGGAATCCGTCCCGGAACGCAGTTACCATTACATTAATTTTTTTCATACTGTTTACTTGCTCCTTCCGCTGTTATACCAGGCCAAAGCCACGGCTGCCGCTATTGCAGCATCTGATGCCTGCGCTGCTATTGCCGGTTTAGGCTTTGCTGGCACTACAGGCTCAGGAATAAATCTGTTTATCAAAGGTGTAATATGGCTGAGCAGGCTCATAGTAAGCACAAGAATGCCTAAAAAGCAGAACACAAAGCCCATGCCAATAAGCGTAATTATAAGGGAATCAGTTACCATAGTTACTCCATGAAATCCGCCGCATCCGCATACGTAAAACGTAACGCACGCAGCATTGTTTCCTTAGTGTTTTGTTTTTCATAAGGAAACTATATAAATTATAGCATTTTAAAATCTGGTATATATAGGTAAGACTCCCTTAATACAACGGTTAAAAAACTGTCTTTTATTAAATCCGTTTATAAAATAAAGTGTCCGGATTTTATGGCATAATAAATCCGCATCCGCGGCAGTATTCCGGTAAAGGCCCATTCTTTCCTTCAATGGCACGGCGCAGCTCAAGCGTACGGGGTGAATCAAGTATTTCAGCGAGCGGCTTTTCAAAAACGTTTCCCATTGCCATTGCTCCGTCATAATCTGCACAGCATGGGACAACAGTTCCGTCAGACAGAATGCCAAAATGATGCCTTAGCCCCAGACACGGCGCCTGCTGTGGTCTTCCACCGCGCCAGCTGAAAATCTCACCATGGTTCAGGAAAATCCTTTCAGACAGAGAAAAAGGATTGCCATTCCATTCCACGTCATGCCCGAATTCTTTCATAAACATAGAGGATATTTCCTTTACGAAAGCCCCGTTAAGATTACCACGCAGACGGAATGAAACTTTGAATCTGGCATTGTTTCTACGGGCAAATTCAGCATATTCATGTACTTTCGCTGCTCTTTCATCTGTTCCGAAACAGGAAAGAGACTGTGTTGAGAATGTAACCTGCCGGAAGCATTTTCTTCCCCACACTTCATCACCGTATTTTGAAGAAAGCGTGCCATTTGTTACAAGATTTATTTCAAGGTGCAGCCTTTCGGCAGTCTCTATTATTTCAGCAAACTGTGGATGAAGCAGTGGTTCTCCCAGAAGATGCAGGGAAACAACCCTGGCAAATTTCTTTACCTGTGCAGCCGTACGCTCAAAATTTCCAACAGACATGAAAACAGGAGGTCTGTGACTTTCAGCGCAGAAAGAACAACGCAGATTGCACACATTTCCTATCTCAATCAAAGCCCGTCTGAATCTTGCCATTAGTGATATTTTATATTATTCAGATGTCTTTACGGTTTTATTACGAACGCCTGATATAGATTATTTCATAACCCGGAATATGTAAATTTCCGTATAAGCAGAGTATTGATTTCAGTGTTCTCCCGTTATGCTGAATTTATTTGATTAATGTGGTACTGAAACAGGTTCAGGACGATGAAGAAATATTTGCGTTCTTTATAAATACTTTGTGCCAGTGTTTTTCTTAATAACAGAGCCTGTGTGAAATAATTGAGGGTAGAAAATTTGATATACTGTTAATATAGGCATTTTCCTTATTTTTGTTAATGCCTGAACAATACTGGAGAACAAAAAGAATTATGAAGAAAATGTTAGTACTTTTTGCCGGAATGGCCTGCCTGGCTGCATGCTGCCAGTGCCCGTCAGACACACCTGAAGTAGCGAAGGCAAAACAGGTCGCGAATGATTTCAAGGCTCTGCTCCATCAGCAGGAGCTCTTCATCGCGAAAAACAAATCCTGCAGCGCGGAAATAGACAAACTTGACAAGAATATTGCCAAAAAATATGAAGGCAATATAGCCATAGACCGCACCTGCAATATGCTTATAAAACAGGAAAACCTCCTCCTCAGAGCAAAAGCTGACCCTGTGAATGGTTACACTCTTTATTCCTGCGGCCCTGCCGGTCTGTTCCTTACAGCAGAAGGCTTTGCCAGAAACTGCGGCAATATAGATATGCCGCCGCTTCCTCATGCAAGACCCGCACAGGCCCCGAAAGCTCCTGTGAAAAAATAATTTTACGGGAAAACAATAAAAAAAGGCCGTTTGAAAAAACGGCCTTTTTATTGCACTAAATATTCCCTGGCCTGGGTGCCATATATTTATTACTGTTAATTCAGAACAGCAGAAGCCCCAATGCGCCGCTGGCGGCGATTATTTTCAGCGGGCTTACCTTATAACGGTACAGGGCAAGGAATGACGCAGTGAATACAAGAAGGCTTTTCCAGCCTGTGAAATTGTCCGCATTGCATAAAACCAGCGCGGCTGCGGCAATTAACCCTACCGTAGCAGGCTTCAGCACAGAAAAAATCTGTTTTAAAGAATTATCCGAATGATGCCTTACAAGCCAGCGGCTAAAAAACAGCATCAAAAGAAAAGAAGGCAGGCAAAGGCAGAATGTAGCCAACGCCGAGCCGAAAATATTGCCGGACACGGCATAGCCTGCATAAGTGGCCATGTTTATTCCAAGCGGGCCAGGGGTCATCTGGCTTACCGCTACAATGTCAGTAAATTCAGATGCGGTAAGCCAGGCATTTTTTGCCACAACCTCATTCTGAATGAATGAAATCATGGCATAGCCCCCGCCAAAATTGAACAGCCCTATTTTAAGAAAGACAAAGCAAAGTTTCAAATATAACATAAAATCAACATCCGCAGCTTTTTTCTGCAGGAGGCTCAGGAGGCCCGCAAGCTGCATAAAATTATTTTTTCTGCATTTTCCACATACTTTTTGCCAGACCTCCGGCTATGGCAGCAAGCACTATTATCACTGGGGAAACGCCTGCAAGCCATACAAGAACGGCG
>CACZRG010000147.1 GCA_902783485.1 uncultured Elusimicrobium sp. | reverse complement strand
CACTGTGGAACACAGGCTGCGGAGATAAGGAAAAACAATGCAGCCAATGCGCATATACGCCGCAGATTTCTGCGTAGTGCCGTTCCGGCCGGAATCTCAGCTGCAGACGGTCCCAGTATCCTGCGCGCAAGTTTTTTCCGGTCCTGGTCCAGCTTTATGAAAAGAACTGCAAGGCCGGCAAGCAGCAGCATTGAAATGAAAAAATAAATAGAATATCGGAAAAGTCCCATAGTATCAAGGTATAGATCTGAACAGAGTTCTCTCGCTCAATACTGCAAGCAGGAACAGGAAAAGAGCAGGAATAAGCAGATAATTGTAATAATCCGTATACGAAGAAGATGTTTTGACCTCAAATCTGGTTTTTTCAAGACTGTCAATGCGGGAATATATGCCGTTAAGCTCCTCTGTGTTCTTTGCACGGTAAAATTCCCCACCTGTGATAGAAGCTATCAGCCTGAGTGTTGGTTCGTCAAGATCCTCTTCAATAAAGGCAACAGGCATAAGCGCATTACCGGTAGGTATTTTTGCCTTGCCCTTACCTGCCGTTCCTATGGTATAAATTTTTATATCAAAACTTTTTGCCGTTTTAGCGGCAAGCGTCATATCAGTTACCATTCCCACATTGGAACGTCCATCAGTAAGCAGTACCATTACCTTGCTCTTGGCCTTACTGTTCTTAAGATGATTAACACCGGTGACTATGGCATCGCCCACAGCCGTTCCGTCAGCGAGTGTCATATTAAGTCTCGCGGAATTTATTCCGGACAGGACAGAATTGTAATCCAGTGTAAGCGGGCAGGACAGAAGCACGGCCCCGCCGAATACGGTAAGACCTATTCTGTCATTTTTCCGCTTCATAACAAAATCTGCCGCAGCGGTTTTGGCAGCCTCCATGCGGTTCGGAGAAAAGTCCAGAGCTGCCATACTGTAGGAAGTATCCAGAACCAGCATTATATCTATGCCTTCTGTCGGCGGTATTTCCTGTCTGTCTACTTTCTGCGGTCTGGCAAGCGCGAAACATACAAGGACAAGTGCCAGCACTTTAAGCAGTGGAGGCACTGTTTCAAAAAGGCGGACCCTTACGCTTTTGACCGCCGGAACCATATTTGGAACACGTGCAGAAAATGTTCTTTTCTTAGTGAAAAAAACCGACAGTGCGGCAAGCAGGACCGGAATCAGGAGAAAGAGGAAATATGGATTGCGGAATGACAGCATTATTTCTCCCTCCTGCCGGGTTTAGGCATCCAGCGGGAATCGTCTTTTTCCTGCTTTTCAGTTTTTTTCATTCTATCCTGCTGTGTATACAATCTCTCCTGCGCTGAAGGCGGACGTGGCGCAGCAGGGCGGTTAAAAACAGGAGGCTGTGGACGTCCTTCTGGTACTGGCGGGCGTCCTGTCCCCGGAGGAACAGGTTTATCAGTGCCATTACCAGACTGCAGAACAGAAATATGCCGTACGGGAGGACGCGGTGCACCGGGCTGTGCAGCTGTATCCGGTGAATAGCTGTTATACTCCTGGCCATATCCTTCCGAACTTGCATAGCCGGTATCAACCGGGGTATGCTCGAAATCCAGTGCCTGCAGCAGATCACGCAAAGCCATAAGATCAGGATTTACGCTTTCGGGCCGGAGTTTTGCGAATTTTACCATATCGGCACGGTTCAGGAAATCCCTGGCCATGGACACATTCTTCACTCCTATTCCGCTTCTTTTCATCTGTCTGGTAAGGTCCCTTGTTGTGAAAAGTTCAGCAGACAATGCAAACTCCTCTGTCAGATACAAACGGAAAACCGATGTAAGACCGATATAAAACTCCTTAATCTTTTCACGCTGGACAAGCGAGGAATTCTCCAGCACGGTAGTCCTGTCATACGCACGCTGATAAGCTGTACGCTTATCAGCCCATGGTTCCCTGCGGAAAATACCGCCAGCCTTCTTTCCTGTCACCCTGTAAAGATAATACAGGAATGCTGCCGCTGCAATAACCGCCAGGACAACAAGCAGCCAGTTGGGAAATTTAACCGGCGGATAAATATCACGTATATCTTCTTTTTTTACTTCTTCAGGGTCAAACATCGGTGAAACCCTGATATTGAATTCGGGAGAGGGTGCAGAAGATACTGTTCTGCCGTTCTGCTGCAGATTCCATGTAATCGCCGGGAAAGTGCTTGTGCCTATACAGTAAGCCTGTGCCACTACGGACCATGAAGTACTTTTCAATGTACCTGATGAAACTTCTCCGGCTTTTGAAAAATCCAGAACCTCAAAATCATCATTTTTTATTGAGGATGTATCCGGCATTATTTCATACTGTTCCGGATATGAGGTTTCCATACGGAATGAAAATTTTTCCGAAAAACGTATATTCTCATCAGGAGGTCTTACGCCGAAATAAACCGTGTCGGCAGCTGAAATCAGCTGAGCCGGAATAAAAAAGGTAATAAGGAAAAGTATATATTTTTTCATGAGAACCGGAACTTTCGGCTCCTCTGGCGGAAATATTTTATAACCGGATTGTACACCGGTGCGGAGCAGTCTACATCAATCCAGTCTGTGCCGGCGCTTCTTAGCGTTTCCTCAAGATTTCCACGGAACGCTTCGGCTTCCGCTCTGTATCTGTAACGGAATTCAGGGTCTGCAAGATCAAAAACGGCATCTCCGCCTTCTTCAAGCGTTTCGGCAGAAACAATGACATTGCCTTCGGGGAGATTCTTCTCAAATTCGTCCGAAACGACAACAGGTATAACATCATGCTTTCCGGAAAGCAGCCGCAGCTCGCGGGAGAAATCCCCAGTGCGGAAATCGGATATAAGTATTATTATGCCGCGGCGTTTCATTATCTGACTGGCTGTGCGCAGCGCAAGAGCCACATCCGTGCCCGGATTCTGTGGTTCGTAAGCAAGGAGCTCACGTATTATACGCAGACAGTGATTCTGTCCCTTGCGTGGCGGAATATAAAGCTCAGTGCGGTCACTGAAAAGCAGCAGTCCTGTCTTATCACTGTTTTTAAGCGCCGAGAAAGCAAACATTGCGGCAAGTTCCGCAGCAGCTTCACTTTTGGGTTTGCCGGAGGAACCGAACTGCTGTGATGCGGAAATATCGCAGAGTATAAGTAGTGTAAGTTCACGTTCCTCAATGAAATTTTTTACAAAAATCTTTGAGGAAGCGGAACGTGCGCTCACATTCCAGTCTATGGTACGTATATCATCGCCAGGAATATATTCGCGCACATCTGCAAATTCCACGCCGCGTCCCTTAAATATGCTCTGATACTGGCCGGCAAATGTCTCACTGACAAGACGCCCGGTCTTGATCTCTATCTGCCTTACCTTTTTCAGGATTTCCGCCGTGTTCATATTTTGTATCCTGCTCTTTCCGCAGACTGTAATTACGGAACTTCCACCGCCTCGAATATATTGCGCAGAATATCTTCGGAAGTTACATTTTCCGCTTCGGCTTCATATGTAAGAAGTATACGGTGTCTCATTACATTGAAACCAACAGATTTTATATCCTCCGGCGTCACATATCCACGGCCATTTATAAAGGCATATGCCTTCGCTGCCTGAATCATAAAGATAGTGGCACGTGGACTGGCGCCACATCTTATATAGTCCTTAAGCTTCTTAAGCCCGTTTCTTTCAGGCTCGCGGGTAGCAATAACGAGATCAAGCACATAATTCTTTATCTTGTCATCAACATAAATTTTATCAGCGGTCATTCTGGCCCTTAGTATCTTGTCCGCTGAAATAATTGTCTTAACCTGCGGATGTTCCTGCCTGGCCATTATCTCAAGTACACGCAATTCCTCACTCTTGGTAGGATATGTGACATTAACCTTGAGCATGAAACGGTCTACCTGGGCTTCAGGCAGAGGATATGTTCCCTCCTGTTCTATTGGGTTCTGAGTTGCCATAACCATGAACAGTTCCGGCAGGCGGTACGTATTTTCGGCTATTGTCACCTGCCGTTCCTGCATTGCCTCAAGCAGGGCACTCTGTACTTTTGCCGGGGCACGGTTTATTTCATCAGCAAGTATTATATTCGCAAAAATCGGACCTTTTCTTACCGAAAAAGTACTTTCCTTTGGATTATATATCAGGGTTCCCACTATATCCGCAGGCAGCAGATCCGGTGTGAACTGTATACGCTGGAACGAGGAGTCCAGTACCTGCGACAGTGTTTTTATCGTAAGTGTCTTTGCCAGTCCGGGAAGACCTTCCAGCAATACATGTCCGTTACCAATTATTCCTGTAAGCAGGGCCTCTATCAGTTCTTCCTGTCCAACTACGACTTTAGACATTTCACGGCGGAGATCCTGAATGAACAGAGAATCCTCACCTATTTTTCTGTTAAGTTCGCTTATTTCAAAATCCATGACTTCTCCTAAAAAATAAAATCTTTACCTTCAGTTCATAGCTTTCATTATGTCTTCCGGCGAAATCTTCGGGCCAAAGCGACGTCTGTTCCTGTACTCGCTGTTAAGAGCATCTATTTTTTCCTGTCTTTTCTGCTTTATGCCCTCATTGATTTTCATTATACCGTCAATGGCGGCCGTTCTTATTTCGCTGTCCCTGTCATTCAGCGCCCTGTTCATTACAGCGAGTGCCTCATCAGTGTAATATCCGGATATTGCATTAACTGCACGCAGCCGGAAACTTCTGTTGTGGTCTGCCGCTGAAATGCAGAGAAATTCAAAATTGAGCTGGCTCATATCCCTTGACACGAGATCAAACACACGCTCCTTCATCTCACCGAGAGCCTCACAGTTATCCCAGCAGTATGTCATTTTTAATGAAAGCACCTTTTTTATGGCAGGAATGACAACCGGATCCTGATTACGCCATAGAAGTTCTACAGCCTTGAATGCCTCATTTGGATTTCTGGAACGGAGCGATTTGTGAAGCCTGCGCACAACATTCTCAGGAAGATCTATTTTTTCTGTCTGCGGAATATCCGGTATTTTTATTTTATACTGCTGTGCGGCAGCAAGTTTTATACTGTATTCCTGTTCAATTTTTTTCTGAGCGGCGCGGTTGGATCCTGTATAATAGAGCAGGAACACCATGCACAAAACAAAAAAAACGAACCACTTCATAGTACAGTATCTGTGTTAATCAGCGGGCAGCAGAAGAAGCTGCGCTGTTCTTTGAAACTGTATCGGCTATTGCCTGGAGTTTTTTTTCGGCTTCCTTGTAATCACCAACCGCTATTTTGGCTGCGTATTCTTCTATAAGCGCGTTTCTTCTGTCACGTTTCCAGTTATCCATGGCTTCTATGACTTTGTTGAAGGATTCGTTAGCAGCGTCGGCAATCTCCTTGTGCTTATCGGAAGAGGCAATCTGAAGAGGCTCAAGCACATCTGCCGTAACATATTCACCGAGACCCTGAACGGCGGAAAGCCTTACATCTTTGTTTCTGTCACCTGCCGCAGCTATGAGAAATTCCATATTCAGCTGTGAATGTGAACGCTTAAGCAGATCAAGCACCTGCAGTTTCTGCGCAGGGATATTCTCGCACTGGCCATAGCATACGACATATTTCTTCAGAATTATATGTTTTATCGCTGGAACAACAGCCTGGTCCTGTGCGTCCCAGAGCCTGTTTATTGCATCCATACGTACACCAAAATTAGCTGATTTCAATGCACGGCGGTATTTTTTCAGCTCCGGTTCCGTAAGCGCCTGTGACGGTTCCGCTTCAGGAATATCAGGAATTGTAAAGACATGATTATTCACTTCCGCTATTTTAGTCTGAAATTCTTTTTCTGTTTTACGAAGTTCCGCCTGCTGCATCTGAAACACAACAAAAGCTCCGCCAAGACAGAAAAGGGACATGATAAACCACTTCATAACAATTCCTCCGTATATTTATATTATATTTTTTTTATGTTATGCGCAATATGTTAAAATAATCTTTAAATTTGGTAATATATCAGTAAGGTTTTTATTATCTGTCAGGAGATTTATTTATGGAATTCAACCCCAATGAGAACAGTGATGACAACGATGTGTTCACTCCGCCACAGGCAGAGGAAGATATAACGCTCGGAGAAACCGATGATGGCCCGCAGCCTGCCGGATTCAACGAACGTTTTCTTGCATATGTCATAGATTCCGCTCCTTTTCTTTTTGCACATTCGCTTACGGTATCTTTCCTGAGAAATTCAGGAAATCCTCCGTCGTCGGTAATTCCCATACTTCTGGGCTGGTTTGCACTGTATCTTGTCTATCAGGCCGTGCTTTCATCCGGCGGACGTGTAACACTCGGCAAATACATAATGCGGCTAAGGGTTGTGGCAGCAGATGGTTCTCCGCTTTCCTTTCCAAAGGCTTTCATAAGGGCTGTGGGTTATATGATAAGCGGCGCAATTCTGGAACTGGGCTTTATAATGGCACTGGGTACAAAAGAACACAGAGCGCTGCACGACTATATGGCCGGAAGCAAGGTTATAAGCCTCAAGGAGCGCGGTGACCTTGGACAGGGCATTGTCCTTGCACTTTCCTGGGCACTTATGATTTCGTTAGGCTGGGCCTGGATACACAACAATGTACTCAACATCGGCCCGCAGGAAAAGAAGCAGATAATGGCCGCACACCGCACACTTTCAAAAGTTGGCATACTCGAGGAAATATATTTCCAGAGAAACGGATTCTATACGAATGATCTGAAAGAACTTTCCAATCTTTTAGGCAGTGGCAAAAACGTAAAAGCCATGAAAGACGAGATGATGAGGACACTTGATTACAAAAACCTGATGATAAGTTCTACAGGCCGTGATTATGTCATAAAAGCAAAAGCAAAAAACTGGAGAAAAACAGAAGTAATCGTTTCCTCAAATGACAGAAAAAAACAGAAGAAGTAATATTTACAGGATTACTTCAGACACAAAAAAAGCCCGCGGCCTGAAACCGCGGGCTTTTTTCAATCTTTGAACTGCTTGTTTCCTGCAGGAATACAATATTAATCCGCAGATCTTCCTTCCGAATATATCTGGCAGGTCACGCAGTAACGTGCGTAAGGAATAAACTTAAGACGTTTCTTGTCAATAGGCTTGTGGCAATGTTCGCACAGGCCATATGTTCCTTTCTGTATCTTTGTAAGAGCCGCATCTATATCCCGCAATGTAATACTGTCATTTGACGAGATCTCATAAAGAAGTTCATTATCAAGATTGCGCGAAGCTATATCTGCCTCATCACCACCACTGCCGGATTCCATTTCAAGAGCCTGTTTGGCCTCTATGCTTTCAAGAATATCTGTTTTCTTTTCCCTGAGACGCTGAACAATCTCTTCCATTTCCTTTCTGCTGAAACCCTTATCTTCCGCAACCGTGTTTTTTTCAGATACTGCAGCAGATTTTACAGACGTTTTTTTTGTCTTCGGAGCTGTCTTTTTAACAGCCGCCGCTGTTTTTTTCTTCGTGGGCGCAGCTTCTGTCACTTTCTTTACTTTTTTTACCGGAGCCGCTTTCTTTACTGTTGTTTTTTTACTTGTCTTTTTTACTGCGGCCTTCTCTGTTTTCTTTTGCATTTAAAAAACTCCTTTGACATTACCCGGACCCTGAACCCGGTTTTATTAAACTACGAAAAGAAAATTTATAATATTATATCAGTGCTTGTCAAATTCCATGTCAGGAACATAAAAAAGGTCTCCCTGTAACAGGAGACCTTTTTTTTGAACTGCCGGTGTTTTATTATTTATCCGAAGTAATGCGCATGGAATAGAAAGATCTCCACACGAAAATAAGACCGACAATAAAGAATATCGCCGCAAGCGTATATGTAACGCATGGGGTAAGGCCTACAGCCAGTTCCACGGCAAGCAGACCAAACAGTGTTGTGAACTTTATGATAGGGTTGAGCGCCACTGAAGAAGTGTCCTTGAAAGGATCACCTACAGTGTCACCGACAACGCTTGCATCATGCAGGGGTGTTCCTTTGGCGTTAAGCTCCGTTTCAACAAGTTTTTTGGCATTGTCCCATGCACCACCGGCATTTGCCATAAAAATAGCCTGATAAAGACCGAAAATGGCAATACTGACAAGATATCCTATGAAGAAATACGGATTCACGCAGGCAAACGCCAGAGTGCTGAAGAACACGGCAAGGAATATATTGAACATTCCTTTCTGCGCATACCTGGTACATATACCTACAACCTTCTTGGAATCCTCCGTGGAGGCTCTTGTAGCCTTCATATCAAGATGAATATTATTCCTGATGAATTCAACAGCACGATAGGCACCGGTAGTAACAGCCTGCGTTGAAGCACCGCTGAACCAGAATATTACAGCTCCGCCAGCAATTATTCCCAGAAGGAATAAAGGATTGAGTATTGAAAGTTCCCTGGCAATACTGTCGCCACCTAACATCTCGATTATGGAAAATATAAGCGTTGTGGCACCCACAACAGCTGTGCCTATGAGAACAGGCTTGGCCGTGGCCTTAAAGGTATTTCCTGCGCCATCATTCTCTTCAAGATAGGCTTTGCAGTTTTTGAAATCCGGCTTAAAGCCAAATTCTTTTTCTATTTCCTTTTCCACACCAGGGATTGTTTCTATTGTGGAAAGCTCGAATACGCTCTGTGCGTTGTCAGTGACAGGACCGTATGAATCAACAGCGATAGTAACAGGGCCCATACCAAGGAAACCAAATGCCACAAGACCGAAGGCGAAAATAGCCTCGTTATTCATTATGGCATTCAGACCAGCCTGGGAAACAGCGTAGGCCACAGCCATAAGGGCAATAATGGTGATTCCGAGCCAGAAACCGGAGAAATTACCGGCAACCATTCCTGAAAGAATATTGAGCGACGCGCCACCCTCTCTGGAAGCTGTGCATACTTCACGCACATGAGCCGATTCAGTGGAAGTAAAAACCTTTACAAGTTCAGGAATCAGGGCGCCCGCAAGGGTTCCGCAGGTTATTATAGTGGAAAGTTTCCACCACAGTCCGCTGCCCAGATCACCTATAAGCAGTCCGCTCAGTATATATGTCATGATTATGGACACGGCAGAAGTAATCCATACAAGGCTTGTAAGGGGACTTTCAAAATTGAATTTTTTAACGTTTTCGTATCTGGCGCGTGAAACAACGCCGTTAAGCCAATATGAGAAGGCACTGGTTATGATCATGCCTATACGCATAACGAATATCCAGACAAGCAGACGGGCCTGCAGATCTGCTCCGGACACGGCAAGAGTAATAAATGTTACAAGGGCTACACCCGTCACACCGTATGTCTCGAAACCGTCAGCGGTTGGTCCTACGGAATCACCTGCATTGTCTCCGGTGCAGTCTGCTATAACTCCAGGGTTGCGTGCATCATCCTCTTTGATCTTAAACACAATCTTCATCAGGTCGGAACCGATGTCAGCTATCTTTGTAAATATTCCACCAGCGATTCTCAGCGCTGCCGCACCAAGGGATTCACCTATGGCAAAACCTATGAAACACGGGCCTGCGTATTCACCCGGAACCAGAACAAGAATCACCAGCATCATTATAAGCTCAACGCATATAAGCAGCATACCTATGGACATTCCGGCTTTGAGAGGAATGGCCATGGTCGGATAGGGTTTTCCCTTAAGTCCGGCAAATGCCGTACGGCTGTTCGCATATGTATTTATCCGTATTCCGAACCAGGCAACAGAGTATGAACCCAATATTCCGATTATGGAGAAAAGAACAACAATCAGAATCTGTCCGAAAGACATTTCACGGCTGAAATACCAGACCATGATTGCAGCTATGAAAATCCACAGTATTGCGAGGAATTTTCCCTGATTTATGAGATAAGTCTTGCATGTTTCATAAATAAGCTCGGAAATATCCTTCATCGACTTGTGTACCGGCAGAGAGGCTATCTGTCTCGACTGCAGAAGGCCGAACAGAAGCCCGAATACACAGATAACAATTCCTATTACAAGCAGCGACGTTCCGGATATACCACCCAGTCTGTAAAATGATACGCCCAGATCCGGGAGTCTGATATTGGCCTCGCTGGCAAATGCCGGCGAAGCCGCAAGCAAAAGCGCAGCTGTCACTGCCATTCTATTTAGTATTTTCATCTTTTCTCCTTGAATAATAAACAATATAAATAAAACTATGTACTTTTTTCATTATATATAAATTTTTCAAAAAAAATAAAGAATTTTCTTGTTTTTCCCATACGGCGGAAGATTTATAAATAGTCCCGACTGTATGTTTTTTCCGTATGCAGACTGTTGCGGCAGTACAGTTTACACACATGGGAATTTAACCGTACCAGGGCTTTTTACATGGTTTTACATAATCAGGCATAAAAAAACCGCCGTTTCAGCGGCGGTTTTTTCTTTTTTTCTTACCGGGGAATCAGGCTTTCTGATCAATTATAATCTGCAGGCCTGCACCCATTGTGGAACTGATATATGCTGAAAGTACATACGCGCCTTTGGCAGCAGAAGGTCTGGCCTTGAGAACAGCACTTATAACGGTGCGGATATTCTCTGCCAGTTTGTCCTCCGGGAACGATATTTTTCCTGCTATGGCATGAACAATACCCTGAGGATCCGCTTTAAACTCAATTCTGCCTGCTTTAAGTTCCTTTACGGTTCTGGCAATATCAAATGTAACCGTACCGCTCTTCGGGTTAGGCATAAGTCCTTTGGGACCGAGGATTTTGCCGAGTCTGGCTGCTTCTCTCATCATATCGGGAGTAACCACCAGAACATCAAAATCCATGAACCCGCCGGCTATT
>CACZRG010000146.1 GCA_902783485.1 uncultured Elusimicrobium sp. | reverse complement strand
ACAGAGGCGTTTTTTTATGCTTTTTATATTTGATATTATATATTTGTATATATGAGAAAAGGTTTTTTTATAGTGCTGGAAGGTCCTGACCGCTCCGGAAAATCCACACAGGCAGTACTGCTTAAAGAATGGCTTGAGCAGCAGGGTATGCAGACAATACTCACGCGTGAACCAGGTGGAACCGCAATATCAGAAAAGATAAGGAAAATTCTTCTTGATCCGCAGGTAAAGGCAGTTCCGGTGGCGGAACTGTTTCTTTTCGCGGTTTCGAGAAGCCAGCACACGGCAGAGATAATAAAACCTGCACTCGCTGCCGGAAAAATCGTTATTTCAGACAGATTCACAATGTCAACAGAGGCATATCAGGGATATGGCAGGGGTCTGCCGGCAGGAATGATACGTACAGTAAACCGTATAGCTACAGAGGGCATAAAACCGGATCTGACAGTAGTTTTTGACGTGCCGGAACAGGAATTTGAGAAAAGGATAAGGGAAGCGGAAGAAAAAAACGGACCCGACCGTTTTGAAAGGGAAGATATTGAATTCCGCCGCAGGATACAGAAAGCCTACAGGACTTTTTCAAGAAGAAAAGGAATAAAGCGCATTGATGCTTCAAAAAGCATCGACGAAATACAGTCCGAACTCCGCGTTCTGGTATCGGAAACAATAAAAGATGACATTCGCTGAAATTCTATCCCAGGAAAACGCAGTACATCATCTGCAGACAATGCTCAGGACAGGAAGGATTCCTCCCGCTCTTCTTTTTCACGGACCTGCGGGCTGTGGCAAATATGCAGCCGCTCTGGCTTTCGCCGCAGCACTGAACTGCACAAGAACACCTTATACCGGCCCGGAGCGTAAAAAAACGGCGCAGGCAGCGGAACCGGGTGACCTTTTCACTGCCATGTTTCAGCCTGAACCGGAATGCGAAACAAAGGAACCGCCTGTTCCTGAAAAAATTGATGTACCATTATGGGAATCATGCGGTAAATGTCTGTCATGCATTCAGCTTAAAAACGGTGTGCATCCTGATATCATCATTACCGGCTTAAACGACCAGACAATGAAAACCGGAAAGGAATCAGGGAATCTCAAAGTTGACACAATGAGGGAAATGCTGAAGAAAGTTTACCAGCATTCTTTTATATCACCACATAAGGTTTTTATAATAAGAGATGCTGAAAAACTTGTACCAGAGGCGCAGAATTCACTTCTCAAAACGCTTGAGGCCCCACCTGACGGAACAATAATATGTCTGCTTTCATCTGACAAAAATGCGCTTCTGCCAACTATTCTTTCCCGCAGCACGGAAGTAAGATTTTCTCCTCTTTCCACGGAGGCTATGGGAATCCTGCTTGAAAGAGAAGGCATTCCACCGGAAACCGCACGTTTTCTTGCACAGGCAGGACAGGGATCCCTGGACAAAGCAAGAAACATAAAACTTTTCAGGGAAAGGGCTGAAAATGCAAAAAGCACTGACAATGTATACAGGTTTACCACCACTCTGTCCATAGAACCATACAAGGCCAGGGAAGAAACAAATGCATTGCTTGATCTTATGATTTACCGTATAAGAACAATATGGAAAAACAGTCCTGAAAGACAGAGCACCTATGCCAGACTGTTGAGAGACATAATTGAACTGCGTTCCTTTACAAACAGAAATATATCTTCGAAAGGAATCCTGCAGGCAGCACTGATAGGCGCTGAAAGCGCCGGCATAAAATCTGAACAATTGCTTGGAGAATAAAATGCAAAAGAAATACTACCTTACAACTCCGCTGTACTATGTAAACAGCAACCCGCACATCGGTCACGCATACACAACCATGGCCGCGGACATACTCGCCAGACATCTGCGCGCCACACAGCGCCCGGTATTTCTGCAGACAGGAACCGATGAACATGGTTCCAACATTGAGAAAACAGCTGCTGAAAAAAACATTCCGCCCAAACAGTGGTGTGATGACATTTCAGACAATTTCCGCACGTTGTGGAAGACTCTCGGCATAAATTATGACTATTTTATAAGAACAACAGATAAACAGCATGAAGAGGCAGTTCAGGCTGTTTTTGAAAAACTCATTAAAACAGGGGATATTTATAAAAGTGAATATGAGGGACTTTACTGCAAATCCTGCGAGGCTTTCTATACCGAAAGTGAACTTCAGGACGGTAAATGCCCGGTTCACCATCGTCCGGTTGAAGCAATAAAAGAAGAATCATATTTCTTCCGTCTTTCAAAATATCAGGATCCCCTGCTTAAGTACTACGAGGAACATCCGGATTTTCTTTCCCCTTCCTACCGGGCAAGGGAAATTATAAATTTCGTCAAAGCCGGCCTTACTGATCTTTCTGTTTCAAGAACTAAGGTGGCGTGGGGCATACAGGTAAAATCAGATCCAGCTCACACGGTTTATGTCTGGTTCGATGCACTACTTAACTATATAACAGGCCGTGGCTATAATCCGGACCACATATCTGAGGAATTCAAGGAATACTGGCCGGCCGATCTGCACCTGGTAGGGAAGGAAATATTCCGATTTCACGGCGTAATCTGGCCTGCAATGCTCATGGCCCTCGGTCTGGAACTCCCGAAAAAGGTATACGCGCACGGCTGGTGGACAGTAAACGGTGATAAAATGTCAAAATCAACCGGCAATTTCATCAGGGCGGAAGATGTAGTTGCAGATTATGGTCTAGATGCATTCCGCTATTTTACTTTCCGGGAAGTAACATTCGGACAGGACGGTGATTTTTCAATGGAAGCTTTCCGCCGCCGTTACAATTCAGACCTGGCGAATGATCTCGGAAATCTTTTCTCACGCATAATCAATCTTGTGAACAGAAATCTGGACGAAAGACTTCCAGAGGATCCTTCCTCAAAGACATATGCAGAATTTGCAGCACTTACTGACAAAATAAACAGAAGCATAGAGGACCTGCAGTTCTCCGACGCTCTTGAGACTATCTGGAACGCCATAAGCACCCTGAACAAGATAGTGGCAGAGAAGAAACCCTGGGAGATGGCAAAAAAGGATCCTGAAGCCCTTCCGGGCTTTCTAAACGAGATGGTCTGGTGCCTGCGCCTTATTGCCGGCTGGATAGAACCTTTCATGCCTGCCACATCAGCGTCCATGAAAGTTCATTTAGGGGCGAAAAAAGCTGTTTCCGAAGGAGAAAAGATTCAGCCGCTTTTCCCCAGAAAAGCAGAAAACAGACCGGAAGGAAAATAAGTATAATCCGGACCACAATATAAAAATGCCCGCTTTCGCGGGCATTTTTATGTCATCATCTGAACTATGGATACTGTGCTTCAAACTGCCATTTCTTCAGGCCTGTTGTTCCTTTTTGAAAAGATTTTTTAACATATTTACAAGACCACATATTACCCCGTATAGCACATAGCCGGAAAAGACTATAAACAGTGTCTCACGGGGATATCCTATGAAAAGAACCAGAACAACAGTGAGAATCACAAGCGCCAGTCTGGAAGACATACTCATTCCGCCCTTAAAGGCAGGGAATGGAACTGATGAAACCATAAGCAGCGCAAGCATGGAAACAATGACAGCAGAAGATGAGAACACCCATGTCATCATTGTAGCCCACACTCCTTCGCTCATGCCTTCCACAAGGCTGTAATTAAGCACGATTGCTATTATTATACCAGCCGCCCCAGGAATGGGCAGGCCCTGGAAATTATGATGATCACTTTCTCCGAAATGGGCTTTGAGGTTGAAACGCGCAAGCCGCAGCAGTCCGCAGAGCACATAGAAAAAAGCTATGGCATATCCCATATATCCCAGATCCTTCAGCGTCATGCGGAAAATCATATATGCAGGTGCTATGCCGAAAGACATCCAGTCCGCGAAGGAATCCAGCTCTATTCCAAGAGGACTTTCCCCGTGCAGGAAACGCGCTATGCGGCCATCCAGAAGGTCCATGAAGTATGAAAATACTATAAGCCATGAAGCGCGTACATAATCACCCTCGGAAGCGGAAAGTACGGCAAAAAAACCACAGCCCATGTTTGAAAGCGTGAACATGGATGGTACAGCAACAGCTCCGGTATGCTTTATCTTCTCAATATCAAATTTTCCCGTTTTTACCGGAATATCCTTTTTTTCGGGTTTTTCTTT
>CACZRG010000145.1 GCA_902783485.1 uncultured Elusimicrobium sp. | reverse complement strand
CTGAAGAAACCAGATTACTATACTTGCGGCAAAGATTATGGTGAATGCCCTTGTTATAAAGCCTTTTGCCTTTTCATAAATAAGACGTGATACATTAAGAAAACTGGGCATACGGTAATTTGGCATTTCCATTACAAAAGGAACGGCGTCACCTTTGTATATAAAGAATTTCAGAAAGAAGGCGAACAGTATGCCGATGATGATTCCTGTTATGTACAGGCTTATCATCACCAGAACCTGATGTTCCTTGAAAAATGCCGCAGTGAAAAGCGCGTATACCGGCAGTTTGGCTGAACAGCTCATAAAGGGAATAAGAAGTACTGTCATTTTGCGGTCGCGCTCCGAAGGCATTGTGCGCGAGGCCATTATTGCCGGGACGCTGCAGCCGAAGCCTATTATCATAGGTACGAAACTGCGGCCTGAAAGTCCTATCCTGCGCAGCATTTTATCCATTATGAATGCCACGCGGGCCATATATCCGCTGTCTTCAAGTATGGAAAGACAGAGAAAAAGAATTATTATCATAGGCAGAAAACTTAACACACTGCCTACGCCGGCGAAAATTCCATCGGTTATAAGCGCTTTTACGATATGGTTCAGCCCGTATGCGGTAAGACCGGCGTCTGTAACGCCACATAACCAGGTTATGAATTTTTCTATAAGATCCGAAAAAAATGTTCCTACGGGACCGAATGTAAGATAAAAAATAAAGGCCATTATGGCAAGAAATGCCGGCAGCGCAGTATATTTCCCGGTAAGTACCTTGTCTATGTTCAGGCTGCGTCTGTATTCCTCACTTTCCGCTGGCCGGGTTACAAAACTGCGGCAAAGTTTTTCTATAAAGAAAAATCTCATATCCGCAAGTGCGGCGGCCCTGTCCAGGCCGCTTTCTGTTTCCATCTGTCCGATAAGATGTTCCACTGCCTCTTTTTCATTTTCATCAAGCGAAAGGGATTCCAGTATCAGGTGATCTCCTTCGGTAAGTTTTGAGGCCGCGAAGCGCACAGGCAGTCCTGCTTCTTTTGCGTGATCTTCTATGAGATGTGTTATGGAATGAATGCAGCGGTGTACGGCACCGCTTCTGTCCTGTGTATTGCTGCAGAAGTCTATCCTTTCCGGCTTTTCCTCGTATTTTGCCACGTTTACAGCGTGTTCAACAAGTTCCTCTATGCCCTGACCTTTTGCAGCGGATATTGGAATTACTGGAACACCAAGAGCCTCTTCAAGACCGTTTACATCTATGCTTCCGCCACTGCCGGTTACTTCGTCCATCATATTGAGGGCTATAACCATTGGAACATTCAGTTCTATAAGCTGCGTGGTGAGAAAAAGATTTCTTTCTATATTTGTGGCGTCTACAATATTTATTATTGCATCAGGCTTTGACTGAAGCAGATAATTCCTTGATACTATTTCCTCTGTGCTGTATGGGGAAAGCGAATAAATTCCGGGGAGATCGGTAAGCGTGGCTTCCGGACGGCCTGTTATCTGGCCTTCAGCCTTGTCCACGGTTACTCCCGGAAAATTCCCTATGCGCTGATGTGCGCCGGTAAGTCTGTTAAACAGTGTTGTTTTGCCGGAATTCTGATTCCCTGCAAGCGCAAGCCGCAGATTCTGTTTTTTTACTGTTTTTTCTTCGTGTACTTCTCCTTTTCCTGAATGTTCTATCGGGGTGAAAATGGTTTTGCTTTGAACGGAGGAAAGTTTTTTTTCTGGTAATTTGTGTATGTTTGTTATTTTTATTTTTGCGGCATCCGCTTTTCTTATTGTAAGCTCATAGCCACGTACGCGTATTTCAAGTGGGTCGCCCATGGGGGCTGTTTTTATAAGTGCAAGCTCCACACCAGGCGTAAGCCCCATATCAAGAATATGATTACGCAGCGCGGCGTCGCTGCATTCAACTGCTGTTATCATGGCCGCGTGTCCGCGTGTAAGAGTATCGAGTGTCCTTCCGTTCTCTTTTGTTTTCATCTTTAAATCCTGCTCTGCCGTTTTATTTCCTCTTTAATGTTGCCGGCACTGCTTATCTGGGCTGTTGTCCTTTTTTGTTTGTTAGTCTATGCTAACATTGTATAAAAAAGTGTTTCGGTATTTCAAGTGGTAAAAAACACAGGAATAAGAAAAGGAGATAAAGAAATGTCAGCCTTGCCTAACATCAATGCTTAACATTATTTCCTGAAGGAAATTAATGGATTATCTGTTTTTAAGGAAATTCTTTATTGCGTTAAAACTTTTTTCCGAGATTACATGCTCTATGCGGCATGCGTCGTCCCTGGCCGTATCTTCGTCAACCCCCATGCTGACGAACCATGCAGAAAGTATTTCATGCTTTTCGTACACGCTTATTGCAACGGCCTTGCCCTTCGGTGTAAGTTTTATAAGAGAACTGTTATCGGTTTCTATATAATTTTCCCGTCTCAGGTTTTTTAGTGCTATACTCACGCTTGCTCTTGTGAAACCGAGATAATCAGCTATGTCCACAGCGCGTACCTGACCTTGTTTTATTCCAAGCATATAGATAATTTCAAGGTAGTTTTCTTTGGATTCGCTTACGGACATAAAAACATTCTAACATTTTTCGCCCGTTATGTCCTGTTTTTATGCTGAATCCGTGCCGTGTACATAATTGTTATAATTATCAATAGCGGATATGAGGCGCGCAGGTGCTTCCGCATGGACGCAGGCCATCCGCGCCGCCGCGGAAAAGATTTCAGGAGATGAAGAAATGGGAAAATTTGTTGAATGTGTGCCTAATTTCAGCGAAGGCCGTGACATAGATAAAATCAATAAGATTGTGGATGCCGCACGTGCCGTGCCCGGCGTTCTTATTATGGACGTGGAAAAGGATGCCGACCATAACCGCACAGTACTTACTTTTATAGCTCCGGTGGAAACTGCCTCCGAGGCTATGTTTGCCGTTACAAAAAAAGCGGCGGAACTTATTGACCTTAATTATCACAAAGGTGAACACCCACGTATGGGGGCTACTGATGTGGCACCATTCATTCCTATAATGGATACCACGGTGGAGGAATGTATTAAACTGGCAGAAGTTACCGGTGAAAGAATTGGCCGCGAACTGCAGATTCCGGTTTATCTGTATGACTGCGCTGCAAAGCGCGAAGAGCGCAGAAATCTTGCCAAGGTGCGTAAAGGACAGTTTGAAGGTCTGCGTGAAGTTATTGGTACAGACGAGGCGCACATTCCGGATTTCGGACCTAATCACATTCATGCCACCGCCGGAGCGATAGCTGTGGGAGCGAGGCATCAGATTGTCAATTTCAATATAAATCTTGCTACTGAGGATATGGATTTCTGCAAGGCTCTTGTACGCAAAATAAGGGCATCTTCCGGCGGACTGCCATGCGTACGCGGCAAGGAAATACATCTGGAAAGCAGGCATCAGGCTCAGGTTTCCACCGTTATTACTGATTATCACACAACTTCCATTAAACGCCTTTTGGACGAGGTTCAGAAGGAAATTGAACCGAAGGGTATAAAAATTGCGGATACGGAGCTTATCGGTCTTACCACGCAGGATGCCCTTACCGATTATGTGACTGAAAGCCTTAATGTGACAGGATTCAACAAGGAAGAGCAGGTTCTTGAAACAAAACTGCTTAAACTGTTGGGCAGCTGGCAGGCCGGAGCAAATTCTGTAGTTGATGCACTGGCCAGTGATGACCCTACCCCCGGTGGCGGTTCAGCTGGTGCATTGAGCGGAGCTATGGGCTGCGCACTGGGACAGATGGCTATTGGCGTAAGCCTGCGCAGCAAAAAGCTGGACGAGGCCAACCGCCCTGTTCTCACTGAACTCAGGAACCGTCTTATTGAACATAAGGCCATGCTTCAGAAACTGGTTGCTGATGATTCCGCTTCTTATGACCTTTTTACCGCTGCAAGAAAACTGCCTAAGGAGAATCCCGAAAGAAAACTGAAGATGCAGGAAGCTCTTAAATACGCTGCAGAAATTCCCCTTAAGACAGCGAAACTTGCCTCTGAGGCTTATGCCGGGCTTAAACTCTGTGAGGGAAAGATTAT
>CACZRG010000144.1 GCA_902783485.1 uncultured Elusimicrobium sp. | reverse complement strand
GCTAAGCTCCACGCCAAACCACTTCCCGAAGGTACTGCTGCCGGAACGCAGGTCAACAGCCACATCATAAACAGTGCCCTGAATTACGCGGACAAGTTTCGCCTGCGCGAACGGAGGCTTCTGAAAGTGCAGGCCTCTCACTGTGCCGCAGCATGACATGCTTTCATTGTCCTGAACAAATTCACAGTCTATTCCGCCTTCCTTCAATGTGTTTCTGTTATAGCTTTCAAAAAAATATCCGCGGCTGTCCCTGAATATACGGGGCTGCAGCACAATAAGCCCTTCTATCGGCGTCTTAATAAAATCCATTGCTTTCCCCCGCGGCTATATCAAGAAGGTACTGCCCGTACCCGGTATTCTTCATTTTGTTGCCCTGTTTCACAAGCATTTCCCTGTCAATCCAGCCATTGCTGTACGCTATGGATTCAAGGCACGCTATCTGCAGCCCCTGCCGGTTCTGCAGCGCTTCCACAAACATTGATGCCTTTATCAGGTCCGAATGCGTGCCGGTGTCAAGCCAGGCCATGCCGCGGCCCATCAGCCGCACGGAAAGCTCTCCCTGTTTCAGGTACCAGTCATTCACGGCGGTTATTTCAAGTTCGCCCCTCGCCGAAGGCTTTAATTTTCTGGCCACATCTATGACGCGGTTGTCATAGAAGTAAAGCCCTGTTACAGCCCAGTTACTCTTTGGCTTTTCAGGTTTTTCCTCAATGGAAATGGCCCTGTGCTGTTCATCCACCTCAACAACCCCGTATGCTTTGGGGTTCTTCACATGGTAGGCGAACACATTCGCTCCGCTTTTCAGCTGCGCTGCGGCCCGTACCATATTTTTCATGTCATGGCCATAGAATATATTATCGCCAAGAATAAGGCATACATTGTCGCTGCCTATAAAATCCTCTCCGAGAATGAATGCCTGGGCAAGCCCTTTCGGCTCCGGCTGCTCAATATATGAAAACCTCACTCCGAAATTCTCTCCTGTTCCGAGAAGGCTTTTGAAGCGCGGAAGATCCGCCGGAGTGGAGATTATCAGTATTTCCCTTATACCCGCAAGCATAAGCACGGACAGAGGATAATATATCATCGGCTTGTCATATATGGGTATAAGCTGTTTTGATACCCCCAGCGTTGCCGGAAAAAGACGGCTGCCGGTACCTCCGGCCAATACTATTCCTTTCATAGTTCATTTCTCCTTAAATATTTCTGTGCTGCATTAAAGACAGTCTCAGGTTTTATTTGTCCTAAACATTGTTGTTCTTTTGGAAAACCCAAAACGCATTTTGACATCCAATATCTGTCTATGTTCATACAGCCGCCACATTTTTCAGCTGATATGTTTATATTGCGGTTATAAGAAAGATATTCCGCGCGGCTTGGGCCGTAAAGAACTATAGAATCCGTTTTTGTGACATTTGCCAAATGAGCCATGCCTGTTTCTCCATCTATGTGCAAGGCTGCTCCTGAAAGCAGATACGGCAGATCTTTAAGTTCCGTTTTGTTTACAAGGCTTATGTCCGAAAAGTCAAAAGGCATGCTTGTTCCTCCGCCTATCTGAACCGTAAGATAATCCGGAAAGCTGTCTCTGAACATTCTGACAAATTCTTCCCAGCATTTTTCCGGCCAGTTTCTTGTAAGACTGCCTTTTACTGCCGTATGTATATTTATGCCGCTGTGCAGGGTTATGTATTTTTTCCCTTCAAGCCCGAATTTTGACAGTATCTGCTGCATTTTCTGCTTGTCAAGCGCTATATCTGCCCTGTCATTCTGGCTTATTTCAAGACCTGTAAATAACCCTAATGAAGAAACTCTGCTGTACCCATGCGAGACCATGATTTCAGCAAACTGTCCGTCCATGTCAGGGCTGTATTCGGCAAATGTCCTAAAATATTTTTGTATTTCCAAAGCCTTATGAAAACATGGGACATAATCTGGCGCAAGGTGTTTTATGCTTTCTATATTATAATGGTCAAACATTATAAAATGACAGCCGCTCATGGCAAGGTCAAAATGCTGCGGCACATATTTTCTATCCTGAAAACGATCAATCAATCCATCGGAAAATACCATTTCCACAACAGACCGGCTGTCATGGCAGAAAGATATTTCTGCATCCGGCATTTTTTCGCGCAGTTTTTTGACAAGAAAACGCGACATTACCACATCGCCTATGCCGCCACGCACATGTACCAGAATCCTTAACCTGTCCGCATATAATTCTTTTTTTGAAAATAGGCTACGGCAGACTATTGCCACATTGGTACGCAGTTTTTTCTGGAATCTGCGTATTTTTACGGCAGTACTCACTAACAGGCTTTTTTTTGTATTCGCTTCCGCGATCTCCTGTGCCCGCAATGCAGCAAGTTTCAGGGAATTTAATGTTTGCTGGTTCATATATCTAAAGTCTGTATTTTAGTTTTAAACTGTACTGTGGTGTCTAAGATTGTTATTCCGAATAATTTTAAAATTTTTTCGCCTTTGCAGAAATGTATGCGCAGGAATCTGTTCTTAAACTTTTTAAATTTGTATATTCCATAAAGTTTTCGTTGCTTTTCTAATGAAAGATCAGAATGTATGTCAATGTTTCTGTCCTTAAGATAATTATTTATAAGATAAGCCGGATAATCTATCCTGTTTTTCTTAAGGAAATATTCAAAGTCAAAAACCGTGTCTCTTGGAGCACTTGAGTTGTCAGTAAAATTTCTTATTTTTATAAAAGGCAGGCCTTTGCATATATAATGCTTCCATTCATAGCGCATATCTGCCGCTGAAAAAGGGATTACGGTCCTTGTAACAAATCCTTTGTCCTGCAGTTTTATCGTGAGAGGAACTTCGTATTTATTCACAATGTCATAATACTCTTTTTCTTTTTGCACACTGGAAAATACTTCCTTAAAAGCCGGATCCAAAAAGACATTTTTTTTGAATACCATAAAAAAACTGTTCAAATATTGCCGCTTATTATGGTTATGGCATGTAAATCCCCAAAAATCACATTCTTTTTCTTTTCCGGCAGCCTCAAAATATGCAGCCAAATCACACAAAGGGCCGAAAACAGAATCATTAGCAAGAACAAGTTCATCAAATCCGGAAAGGTAATCATAGCCTAATTCTGTTATCAGTTTCTGCCATGAGCCGAAATCATATTTGCCGTGTTTTGCACCTCGTACGCTTTTGCATATTTTGCTAAGGCGGGAATAATCATTTGCAGACAGTTCGCAATCGGAACAGTAATGAATCTCCGACAGACTAGCTAAATTTTTTAAATAAAAAAGCACATAATCAGACAAAATTCCGTTATTGTTAAAGCCTGCAAATAAGCATATTCTTTTCATAATATCCGCAAAATAAAATTGCCCTATAAAGTGCCCTTTCTTTTGTCAAACCAATCAGGCAGTTTTTTCCTTGCCCTTGCCCTTAAAACAATTTCCTTGCCGAAAAAATTAAATACAAATTGAGAAACAAAAGCATTTTTTCTTTTTACGAACGGGCCTAATTTAAATTTTATGTTGAACTTTGACAATATTTCATCAAACTTTTGTTTATATTCTGT
>CACZRG010000143.1 GCA_902783485.1 uncultured Elusimicrobium sp. | reverse complement strand
CGCTGACAAGGACAGACCCATAAGCAATATGAGCGGAGGGGAAAAATTCATAATAAGCCTGTCCCTCGCATTAGGCATTGCAGAGCTGGCAAATCAGAATATCAAGGCGGATTCACTGTTCTTAGACGAGGGATTTGGTACATTAAGCGGAGAACCCCTGACCGAGGCTATTAACGCTTTGAAATCATTGCGAAAAAATGGCAAGACCTTGGGAATCATAACACACGTTGAAAGTGTAATAAGTGAATTTGAACAGCAGATAAAAGTAGTAAGGAAAAGCGGAGGAAAAAGCGTTTTGGAAGGAAACGGTGTAAAAATGATGTAGATATTGATTATCCCCTTGATATAAAACATGGACTATACTATCCCACGTATAAAAAATAAGTAGGTTTTTTGGCCAGGGTTCTTGTTACGGTCCCATGAAGCATATAAATTCATAATCCGGGGCATTTTTCATCATGGCTTCAAGGCGTGCGGAAAGGCGGCGGTAAAAGTCTATCGCTACAGGCACATTTTCTTTTATTGCTTTTAGTTTTTCCTCTTTGGATTCCGGATATTGCCGGTCATCTCCGCCATGTGCGATAGAATCCTTTAATTTGTCCAGGGCCGGATTCTCCAGGTCATTTTCAAGCATATCCGCATAAGATTTAATGTCTTCAATCATTTTACGGACAGTACCGTAAGTATACAGGTTGAATTCTGAATAATATTCAAAGCCGTCGGAATGTTCATCCCGCATTTCGCCGTAGTCATAATCTTCATCAAAATGTCTTATTAAGAAGCTGTAAAGGAAATCATCAACATCCATTTCATTTATTGTTATCATTTCCTTGCGAAACTCAATTACTCCAAAATAATTTTCTTCCGTCGGTTTTACCCGGTTTAATGGATATATTGTGAAATAACCTCCCAAATACATCCAGGCATCTGCCATTATTACCTGTCTTAAATAGTTTGCCGCATTTATGTATTCACCCACAGGAACTGTGATATATGAGTCTGTTTCATCATTTTTCTCAAGAGAAAACTCAAACAGGGCATTTACATATTCGGCTTCGCATGAAACATTTGCATGAAAATCAAGTGGTTTCCCATCCAAGCTTAGGCAGAAATCATATTCAAATGTTTCCTTGTTATTTCTGATTTTTCCTGAAACCCTGCCTGTAAATGCTGCATTTTTTATTTTTCTGAAAAACCATTCAGAATCATAATTTGGATGGTTCAGACCTTCTGTAATTCCATGGGGAATCTGATTTGAGGCAATAAGAAGAGTGCTTTTGCCTTTTGACATTATTTCCAAAGTATTACCGTTCTCAAATTCAAAAACAACAGGCTCGTATAGCAAAGCCCTCAAAGGGACTGTTTTGTATTCCGAATCTTCTGCATTATCGCTTAGTTCGTATTCATCTGACCATTGATTGAAATTTTCT
The DNA here is from genome assembly GCA_902783485.1 of uncultured Elusimicrobium sp. Classification (GTDB taxonomy): domain Bacteria; phylum Elusimicrobiota; class Elusimicrobia; order Elusimicrobiales; family UBA9959; genus CACZRG01. The sequence goes on along the minus strand of CACZRG010000143.1, from coordinate 7,780 downwards.
GCCGCTCCAATTGTCCTTAATGAGACTATTTTTCTGCCGATTGCATTGAATTTCCTCAATGCGGCCTTTATTTCCTCAACATTGCGGCACTCTGTCGGCTTCCATTTATGTATATCAAACCGTTCCATATTTTCTTCCTTTATGACATTTTATATGAATAAAAAGGAAACTTCACGGAAAAAAAGTTGCGATGTTAAAAAAATCTGCTCCAAACCAGCATTGGCGTTAGCCGTGTTTTTCTCCAAATATGCACTGGAATAAATTATTCAATTCAAAATGCTTGTCAAAATGAATTGAATTGATTATAATAATTATTAAGGAGGTTTTTCCGATGCGTTTTTCTGAAACTGAAACTGTTGAATTGAAATCAGAATATACAGAAGACATAAAAAAGGAAATTATCGCATTCGCCAATACCCGTGGCGGGAAAATATACATTGGCGTTGAAGATAACGGTAATGTGTGCGGCATTCCGGATTCCGATTTTACCATTCAGCAGGTTTCAAACGCGGCAAGGGACAGCATAAGGCCTGATATTACAATGTCCCTGCGTTATAATATTATAACTGCGGATAAAAAACAGATTATTGAAATTGAAGTGCAGTGCGGTACGCATCGGCCTTATTATCTTGCCGCAAAAGGACTTCGCCCGGAAGGCGTATTTGTTCGTCAGGGAACTTCTGCCGTGCCTGCCTCCGATACGGCAATAAGACAGATGATAAAGGAAACAGACGGCGATAATTACGAGGATATGCGTTCCCTGAATCAGAATCTTACTTTTGTCAAGGCAAAAAAGGAATTTGAACTGCGTGGCCTTAAACTGGGGCAGCCGCAGATGAAATCCCTCGGCATTATTGATGGCGACGGCCTTTATTCAAACCTTGCCCTTCTTCTGTCAGACCAGTGTCCGCATATTATAAAGGCTGCTACTTTCAGCGGTACAGACAGGGAAAGTTTCCATGACCGTGCCGAATTTGGCGGTTCCCTGCTGCAGCAGCTTGAAGACGCATACGCCTATATGAATCTAAGGAATAGCAATTCCGCCTCATTTGACGGGCTTTTGAGGATTGACCGCAAATCATATCCTGACACGGCTCTAAGGGAAGCATTGCTTAATGCCGTGGTTCATCGTGATTATTCCATTTCAGCCGGAACGCTTCTTGGCATTTATTCAGACAGAATGGAGATTGTTTCAGTAGGCGGGCTTGCTGGCGGGCTATCCTATGACGATATAATGCTTGGCGTTTCCTGCAGCCGTAATGAGAAACTTGCGGGTGTTTTCTACCGTCTGCGGCTTATAGAATCCTACGGCACAGGCATAGGCAGGATAATGGGTGCTTACAGTAATCATAAGTCAAAGCCTTTAATACAGGTTTCTCCGGGTGCGTTCAAAATCACCCTGCCGGATATGAATTTCATTTCCCCTGAAAATTCTGTATGTACGGACAATTTCACTGAATACGATGTGAAGATAAAAACGAAAGAGCAGGTTCTGCAGGAATTGTTCATGCGGAAAGCTGTCCTGACAAGGGCTGAAATTGAGGAATACCTCGGCTTTTCCGCCTCCACGGCAGTACGACTGCTGAACAGTCTGCTGCAGAAAGGTCTTATAAAAAGCAAAGGAAACGGAAAAAATAAAAAGTATATCTGCAGTTTCAATGAGCAATTAGCAATGAGAAATGAATAATTTGGGAAATTCCTGGTTTTGAAATTGTCTAATACTACTGGACAATTTTATTGAATAATGCAGAATTGTCCAGTAGGGTTTTCAGTTAGGGTTCTGATTATGGCCCGAAAAAGCATATAAATTCATAATCCGGGGCATTTTTCATCATTGCTTCAAGGCGTGCGGAAAGGCGGCGGTAAAAGTCTATTGCTAACGAAGTGTGCTGCTTTATTTTCTCTTGTTTTTCGTTAGCAGTTTTTCTTTCACTTTGATAATAAAAATAAGTTTTCAGGCTATCCAAAGCAGGATTGTCAAAATCATTTTCAAGCATATCGGCATATAATCTCATATCCGCAATCATTTTCCGCATTGTATAATATGAATACAAATTAAATTCCAGGTACGGATAAAATCCTTTTGAATTCTCCATACGCATTTCGCCGTAATCATAATCTTCGTCAAAGTATTTTTCAAGAAAATAAGTCAGATAACAGTTAATATCAATGTCATTTATATTTAACAGATCTTTGTAAATTTCATATTTGCCTAAAGGCGGATATTCATGCTTTCCTTTTCTGTTGATAGGGTATATATCAAAATATCCGCCCATCATTTTGCCTTCATAAATTATAACCTGATTTGAATTGTATGAGGCATTTTTATATTCCGTGGCAGAAATCTTGATACATGAATTGTCTGACTGAGACGTTTTTTTATTCATGGACAGCACAAATTCCTTATTGGCATATCGGTATACGCAGGAAACAGCCACATAAAGATTCTGCTTTACGCTGTCCCTGTTCAAATAAAAACCATATTCAACAGTTTCGCTTGTAAAATAATAGGAATGTTCTTCGCTTGTGTGTACAGAGACCTGTCCTGTCAGTGAACTGTTTTTTATTCTACCGAAAAACATTTCTGAATTGAAATTGCTGCTATTTATGCCGTCTTTTATGCCATGCGGAATCTGATTTGAGGCAATAAGCAGTGTTCCTTTTCCTTTGGACATTATTTCCAGCGTAGAGTCGTCTTCAAATTCAAAAATTACAGGTTCATTAAGAATGGCTCTTAATGGCAGCATTGTATTATTTACGCATTGTTTTTGCTCTTCCTCAACAGTTTTTTACCCAGCTGATTTCATCGTCATATCCATAGTCGTTGAAATTTTCTGCCGCGCCAATTGTCCTTAATGAGAGTATTTTTTTGCCGATTACATTGAATTTCCTCAATGCGGCCTCTATTTCCTCAACATTGCGGCACTCCGTTGGCTTCCACTTATGTATATCAAACCGTTCCATATTTTCCTCCTTTATGATATTCTTCCTCGTAGTGATTTAAAATCTGATTACGGTCCTTCAAAGGATATTAAATCGCACTGGGGGCAGTGTTCCATGACAGTTTCCATTCTATCCGCAAATCTGCGATAAAAGTCTATTGCAGGCCATATATTCTTACGCACTATCTCATCATATTCTTCTTTCGGTATTTCTGGGTATGTTCTTCCGTCTCTATAATTCAAAAAATACGGAGTGATATTCTTTTTTACAGGGTCAAGAATCTTATTGAAATAATCATTTTCAAGCAAATCAGCGCATTGTCTTATTTCAGCAATCATTTCCCTCATTGCTGAATATGTGTAAAGATTGTCATATAAATAAAATTGGAATTGCGTATCGTCTTGTTCTAATTTATTGACATTGTGGTATGGAATTGTCTTGTCATAATATTTCAAAAGAAAATACATCAAAAATTCTCCTATATATAATTCGTCAATAGATGTATCTTCGTTGAATAATGGTTTTCTTTCCGTCTTGTCCTTATTGCTATATTTTGCAGGATATATCCAGAATCCGCTTCCGTATGTTCCGTCTATAATTGGTATCTGATATATTGGCGTAAGGCTTTTTTTGATTACTGAAAAAGGCACGAAATAATCATCAATTCCAATACTGTATTGCCCAACACTTCCTTTTATCGCAATATATGAGCTATATGAGCGGAAATTGTATTTTTCAGAAACCTTATAAGGAATATCTAATTCTAAAATGTACTCCCTTTCTGTCGTTTTATGTTCATTGCCCCATCTTTCCGTTTTTTCATGCTCTGTTGAAGTCCTGATGTCTGCTTCCCTTATTGATGTGCCCTGCAGAAGTTTGAACATTCGTTTTGAATTAAAATTGCTGTGATTTATTCCGTCTTTGATTCTATGCGGGATCTGATTTGATGAAACAAGCAGTCCTCCAGAAGAGGATTTTAACGGCATTATTTCCAATGATGACTCATCCTCAAAAATAAAAACAGACGGTTCGGATACTTCTGCCTCCAATGGGAAAGGCACTTTATCCTTATATGGATATTTTTCGTATCTCTTATAAGGCCAACCGGCATCAAATAATTTTCTGCAAATATATTGTTCATAGCTATCCGGATTCAGGTTGCCAGCCATACCTATTATTTGCAGAGCTTTGATTTTTTTGCCGAATATGCCAAATTCCGTAAATGCCGCATTAATTTCCTTCAGGGTTTTGCAAAGCCTCGGCTTCCATTGAAGTTTCCAGTTGTATTTTCTCATATCAATAGTATAGAAGTTTGTTTTGAAAACTTCACGGAAAAAAAGTTGCGATGTTAAAAAAAGTGAATATTTTCCATAAACTACATTGCATGGAAAATTTGTATCAAAATACAAAAATTTCCGTATTTTGTTATTTTTTTGGAACAAAATCCAAACTTTTGCAAATACAAAAGTGTTTTTGTACCATTATAAAACAGTCCTTGCTTTTGAACCATCCTTGTCCCGCGGGGAACAGATGAAAAAGGTTGAGGAAATCTATGCTGTTGTAAAGGAGCAGGCGGAATACTGATGCTTATAAATGTCTGCGGAATTGATGTTCAGGTAAATAAAAAACGCATAAAAAATATGCACCTGTATGTAAAGCCGCCTGCGGGCATGGTGTCGGTTTCCGCGCCTTTGCGTATGGCGGACAGGGCCATAGAGAATTTTGTCCGCCTGCATATAGGCTGGGTAAGAAAACAGCGGGAGAAATTTGCCGGTCAGCCCCGGATGACAGAACGCAGGTACATAAGCGGCGAAACACATTATATATGGGGAAGGCAGTATTTTATGGAGTTCAGGCCTTCCGTGCGGAACTGTTTTGAAACAGAGGGGGACAGGCTGATTTTGGGAATGAAGGCCACATCAACAGCTGCACAGCGTGAAAGATTCATGCGTGGGGAATACAGGAAGCTGCTTGCGGCCCGGCTTGAAAATACGCTTCACAAATGGGAACAGATTACAGGGCTGCACTGCGCGGAATGCAGAATAAAATACATGAAAACCAGATGGGGCAGCTGCAATTCAAAGGCCGGCAGGATATGGATAAACCTGCAGATGGCGGAAAAACCGCCTGAATGCCTGGAATATGTGGTGCTGCATGAGATAATACACCTGAAAATACACAATCACGGCAGGGAGTTCAAAAACATGCTGGACAGATATATGCCCGAATGGCGCATGGTAAGAAAACTGCTCAATGGACGCATATCTTAATAACAGTTTCAAATTTTATTTCTGAAGACTTATTTCCTGTTGTGGTATTTTATCCAGCGGGAGGTTTCGTAGAACCCTTCGGCCAGCTTCGGCATTTTTTCTGTTGCGCCGCCTGCGGCCAGTTTTTTGTTGTTCCGCTGGTCCTTCTGCCAGTCTTTTCCGGAAACATCATAGAAATGCCCGCCCTCCGGGTCCGCCGGGTCGCTCATATAGTACAGGTAATCCTGTATGAAGTTTACCGTGTTGGGCTGCCGGTGAAGGCCGAAAATGAATGCCCCGCCGGTGTTCTTCGGGTCAAGTATGTTCCTGCCCAGTGCACCTGTTGAATAAGGCCTGTTCATAAGGCTCATTACCGTGGGCCATATATCAAGCTGGCTGCCTGTCTTGCGCACAATCTGCGGTTTTATGAAATCCGCATGTACTATAAGCGGAATATGATTGTTTATCAGATTGTATTCCACGAAGCCGCGCGGCATATTGTCTGATCTTGCCGCAGCGAGGCCGTGATCGCCGTAAATGACGAAAATTGTTTTTTTGAAATAATCATGTTCCTTTGCCATGTCAAAGAAACGTTTAAGGGCATAATCCTGAAAGCGCATTGAATTGTATTCCTTCACGCTGCCAAAACTGTATTTCTGTACGGTTTCTTCACCGGGGTTTTCCTCAGTAAAACCGTCATTGTCATCCGGAATTGTGTAAGGCCTGTGATACCCTGCGGTCTGAATATAAGCAAGGAACGGTTTTTTCTGTTCAGAGAATACTTTATCAGCCTTGCGGAAAAGCGACAGGTCCGAAATTCCCCATACATCGTTTCTTTCGCTTATCGGGAAATCTTTCTCCTCATAAATTTTAAGCCCTTCCATATTATGCGAAAGAATGCCCCTTATGTTTCCCCAGTTTGCGCTGCCGCCTATGAAATAATATTTGTCATAGCCTTTCAGGTCATTGCCCAGCATTCTCTGGTCAACAATAAGCGGGTTGCGGGAATTGCTTTCAAAACTTGATGTGTCAGGCAGTGATGTAAGCGTGGCGAAAACCGCTCTTGCGGTGGCAGGGGTGGGGGTGAAAATGCGGGAAAACAGCAGTGATTTGTCCGCTAACTGTTTTGCAAACGGGGTAGGGTCTATGCCGGTATTGTTTTTTACCGGATACTGCGGGTCAAGTCCGTTCTGAGAATTAAGCGAAATTGATGTTTTGTTCCATGCCAGGGATTCCATGAAAACAAAAACCACATTGTAATCCCGCTGCGGTTTTTTTGGATCCGCCGGGACAGTCCTTTCAAAATTCAGTTTTTCCCTGTCCGGATTATTTACATTAAGGAATTTCGCAACCGTATCATAATGCCTGCGCACAGCGGCTTCATCATATCCGTCATTCTTTGAGAAGGAATATGTGCTGGCAAAATTCAGTATCGGGTTTGCCGTAAGATCGCAGATGAAATTGTTTGTTGAGTGATATGCATTGCTCCAGCGCAGCGGATAGGCGGAAACCTGGCCGTATATGCAGGCTGCCGTAATCAGTACCGCCGTTATGATATGCGCTGTATTGAATTTCCAGCCGTATTTCCTGTCATTGGCGAACGCATAATTCAGACAACTGCGTGTAAATATATATGAGCCCCAGCCGAAAACGGCAAGGCCGAGCAGACCCCAGATTACCGGATAGGATTCCCACACCATGTGAAGCGATATAAGCGGGTTCTGCGCAAAGGACAGAATGAACGAGTTAAGCCTGGTGTTAAGATATGCGTAATATCCGAAATCAACAAAATACACAAGCAGGACAAGGCATGAATAGATGGTATATATCCATGTTACGGCTGTTTTCGCCCTGCGCAGCTTTTTCCAGAACCATGCCGTAAGGCAGAAAATAATAAGTGGAACTGCAGAAATGGCGAGAAAACGCAGGTCAAACTTAAGCCCAAGGTAGAATGATTTAAGTATTTCATGTACTGATTCTGCCGGAATGAACTGCCGGTATGCTATTAGAAACGCTACGCGCAGCAGGAACAGCAGAACAAGGCCGCCGGCTGTATATTTAACAGGGGTGGCGAACCAGGGCGGAATGATTCTGGAAAAAATCTTCATAGGTATATTTTATAATATATACGTCCTAATGCCAGGTGAAATACAGCCATGTAAATTTCAGAAATTTCCTGTAAATAATATAATAATATAAGTATGTCTGCCGAATCAGTAAAACTGCTTTTTATAATGCCGCTGTTCCTGTCTTACGGGGAGGCGCTGCGTCGTCAGGAGCAGCCGGACGGAAGTATTAAAACCGTTCCGCGGGTTTCGCTAAGGGGGCTGCCGAACGGGCCGCTTTCCATAGGCACTTATATAAAAAAATTTTTCCCAGGGGCGGAAATAAAAATTTTTGATGCCGGAACATATCTTACGGAATTATGCGGTGGAAACAATGAAGTTCCTGAGGATTATGGCGCCTTTGTGCGTGGAAGCCTGCGGATTTTTAAGGATTTCAAACCTGATATAATTGCTTTTTCATGCCTTTTCAACGGAACCTTTCATGGCCTGCGGGAATATGCTGCGGCTGCCGCTGAAATGTTT
>CACZRG010000142.1 GCA_902783485.1 uncultured Elusimicrobium sp. | reverse complement strand
CTGACAATATTTTAAAATAAATGTTCTAACCGGCCATATATCATTCAATAGTCAGACAGGTATTATTTAACACAATATATTTATGCTCCGTGCAGTCCGTTGCCACTGTCTTTTCTGGGGAGAAGTACTGAAAGCAGTATTGCCGTGGCGAGAACACCGATTATTACGCAAAGGGAAATTCCTGGAGAAATCCTGAACCAGTGTTCTCCCAACATTTTGACACCAACGAAACAGAGAATTATTGATACAGCAGGCTTGAGGAAGCGGAAAAGGTCCATTATGGAAGCCAGCAGGAAGTAAAGCGAACGCAGTCCCACCACGGCGAAAATGTTCGATGTATACACAACAAAGGTTTCCTGAGAAATACCAAGCACAGCCGGAATTGAATCCATGGCGAACACTATATCAGATGTTTCTATAACCAGAAGCGTGACAAAAAGCGTTGTAGCATGCCATACTGCTTTCTTCTCTGCCGTGTCTTTCTTAACAAAGAAAACTCCGCTGTGATCATCATGATCAAGTGGCATTATTTTTCCAAGCAGCCTGATAACCGGGTTTTTACGCGGATCTTCTTCTCCTTCATTTCCAAAAGCCATTTTTGCTGCAGTAAAAATAAGAACAGCCCCAAAGACGTAAAGCAGCCAGTGGAAACGGCTCATAAGTTCAACACCGGCAAAAATAAGTATAAGACGCATTACAACTGCACCTAATATACCCCAGGTGAGTATTTTCGGCTGAAACAGGCGTTTTACATTGAATGCTTCAAATATCATTATGAACACAAACATATTGTCAACTGACAGGGAATACTCAATGACATAGCCGGTAAAAAACTGTATCATTCTGGTTTTGTCAAGCAGCCAGCCTGAAAGCAGACCGAAAACAACTGTTATAACAATCCATGTAAGGCAGAGTTTTGCGGCTTCCTTTCTGTTGATTTCATGAACATGCAGCGCAGACAGTTTTATATCCAGGCAGAACATGGCTACTGATATAACGATAAAAATGATCCAGAGAAGCTGTAAATGAGTCATATATTAATTATACAAAAGAAAAAGGTCCCGCCTTTTGAAGCATAACGCTTAAGGCAGGACCTTCTGTATCCGTAAAAAAGGCTTTATTTCTTTTCTGGATTTACAACTGCTTCTTTTTCCTCCGGGGCGGGAGGAACTATATCAAGAAGCTCAACTTCAAACTTAAGTGTAGCGCCTCCGGCGATAGGACCGGCTCCGCGATCACCATAAGCTGTTTCAGAGGGACAGAGCAGTATTGCTTTTCCGCCTACTTTCATTTTCTGCACACCTTCTGTCCAGCAGGGAATTACACCGTTAAGCGGGAATTCGGCAGGCTGATTTCTTTCAACAGAGGAATCAAAAACCCTGCCATTGGCAAGTGTGCCATGATAGTGTACTTTAACTATATCAGTCTCAGCCGGGGATTTACCTTTGCCCTTCTGTGTCTGAATGTATACAACACCAGATTTAAGAGTCTGGGGTTTCAGTTTTTTGTTCGCTTTGGTTTCCCTGGCTATAAAAGCCTTGCCTTCTCCCTTTTCGGCATCAACCTTGGCTTTATATTTTGCTTCAAGAACTTTCTGAACCTCCTGATTATATTTGGCAGGGTCCAGTTTCACGGACTGATGCTTTACGGCTTCGGCAAAGCCTTTGGTAATATATTCCTGCTCTTCGGCAGTAAAATCAAAGGACTGCACCTGTGAATAAAGCGCTCCTCCGAGGAAATACATGGTTTTCTGTGCCTCGGTCATTTCAGGTTTTGCGGCTTCCTGAGCGAAAGCGGGAACGGCAGCAGCCATAACAGCAAGAGCTAACAAGGTTTTTTTCATAATTTTAACAAACTCCTCCGTAAAATAAAACTTAAAGATATTATACAAAAATTATTTTCATAAAAAGACCCCGGCACAATACCGGGGTCTTCTTCTGCCTGTTTTACTGTTCTGTAAAACAGTGTGCCTTATTGCAGCACAGTCTGTTTAAAGGTCAGTCATGTAGGCTATTTCATCATACGGTGTTCTGTACAGCGGCTGTTTCAGTCTCTTCTGGTCAAACACATGACCGAAAATACCAATTGAGCGGCCTATTACGAACAGAGCATTCAGACAGCCCATATCAATAATGCTGTCTATCTCCTCTTTTGTAAAGCAGCCTGAACTCATAAGCATATCAACAAAACATATACCTATACAGCCGTCTACATTAAGAATGAGCGTTCCCTTTTTCTGAGTTGTGATCTTCTCAACTTCCAGAGCATAATCAAGCAGTTTGTGCTCCTTGAAGTTCTTCATAACAAAGGCTTTCAGATTGGTAACACGCATATCCGGATTGTTCACGCTCTTTACCTTGTGTCCAATTCCAGGAATATTGATTCCTTTGGCCTTCATATCCTTAATGAACTGATCAGGTGTAAGGCCGGCTTCATATGCACGCTTGAAGTTCTGGGCGGCTCCGTCTATGGCTCCACCGAAGCGGGGACCTATGGTAAGTATACCAGAAGCAAGACAGGAAATAATATCCTTACCGGCGCGGGCAGCAACTATGGCATTGTGCGCACCTGATACAGCCGGACCGTGGTCTGCAGTGAGCATAAGCGCATTCTCAAGGAATCTGCAGCAGTATGCCGGCAGCTGTTTCTTGAACCAGAGCAGTCCTATGACATTACCAATTCCAAGACCACAGTTCAGCACATCAGAAATCTTGACGTGATTATATTCAAGTTCATCCCCTTTCTCATTGGAGATAGTGGCAATGAAGGTTGTAGCCTTGCGGATTTTTCCCTCTTTGACCGCCTGTTCATAGTCCATCGGCAGAACGGGAGCCTTAACCTCCGGGGCAGGAACTATTGTTCCATCGGCAACAAGTTTCTTGTATGTTTCATTGATAAGAATACCGTAATCATCGAAGGAGTTGGGAACCAGAGCTCCGGCTTCCTTCAATGCTGCATTCTTTGCATCGGCTGTCTCATTCGCCGCCCCTGCTTTCGCTCCGGCATGGCCAAACTGAACTCCGGAAGGGAACATCTTGGAGCATGTTCCGGTCACCCAGATCACAAGAGGCTTGGTTATTTCTTTATTCTTCAAAGCCTCCACGATACGGTATTCTTCCGATCCGCCAATTTCTCCGAGAGCTACAATCATTTTCACTTCGGGAATTGCCTGATAGCGGAGAATGTGATCAAGCAGTGTTGAACCAGGATACGCATCACCACCAATTGCTATGCCCTCGTAAAGGCCATCAGTGTTGCGGGCAATAATATTGTAGCACTCATTGGAAAGTCCGCCGGATTTGGAAACAAATCCAACGCTGCCAGGGCGGTTCAGCTTACTGGCAATGATATTGTCATAAGTACCGGCTGTGTTGGCAATCTTGAAACAGCCTGCTTTCACACCGCCGACCGTAGCAGGACCTATCACCATCTTGTCCAGTTTTTTTGCTTCCGCTGCGAGAATCCTCTCACGACGCTCCGGAACACCTTCCGCAATAACGCAGACTGTTTTTATCTGCGGCTCATGCAGCGCTTCCATGGAAGTATCAAATGCGCTTCTGAAAGAAGCGAAATTCACCATCACGTCAGCTTTAGGGTGATGAGCGCAGGCGGCGCGTATGGTTTTGTACATGGGGATAAGAATCTCCCCCTTTCCAAAGAATACCTTATGCACTCCGTCGCGGCTGGGGTTCACTATGCAGGCAACTGAAGGAACAGTACGTCCACAGGCATAGTCAAAGTCCAGCATACGCTGAATAGCTTTCTGCTGATAGCCGTAAATGATCGCGGTTGTTTCTTTTGTAAAAAGTTCAGGTTTCATTTTCGTTTTCGCCTCCGCTTATTTCTTGTCAGGGCAGAGGGCCATTGAGACTACTGCCGTCATGTGGGTTTCAGGGCCATATACGTGTATCGGTACGCCGAGGCTTTCTCCCAATTTGCGCATATTGGCAAGGCCTTCCTGATAGTTCGGTCCGCCGCGGCGCACATAAATAACCACATTGTTGTCTATCAGCTTCTGCTGATATTCCTTAAGGGCGCGTATAATGCCTTTGAATGTTTTGGCCACATCGGTGAAATTCGCTATGCCACCGCCGATTGTGAGAATCTTGCCCTGTGGATGTTTTGTGCGGGTCATAAGGTCCAGAATGGTTTTTGCATACAGATAAGTAAATTCCTCTGACGGGTCACCGGAATACTCGCCGTAGTTCGCAAGTTCCTTGGCAAAACCAAGATCACAGACTGTATCGGCATAGATTACGGAAGCGCCACCGCCAGCGACCATATTCCATATGCGTCCCTCGGGATTAAGAATCGTCAGCTTGAGACTGGCGCCTGTTTTCGAATCCAGGTCGCGGATGTACATTTCTTCTTTTGTCAGCTTCTGACCAAATGAGGATGGAAATTCTATTTTTCCCCACATCTTTCTGCTTTCAAAAGCACCTGTATCATCAACACGGGCTACGAAGTCAAGCGGAATTACAGCCCCATTGCTGAATGTGAACGGATTTATCTCAAGATATGAGAAGTTTCCGGCGCAGTATATTCTGTAAACCTCTTTAGTGAATTTTTCCACGAGGGCATTATTGACGCCGAAATCCGGCATATTTATTTTTACATTCTCAATATCTTCGAGTATGCCGACACGGGTCTCTTTTACCTTATCCCAGTTCTCCTCCACGTAAATTCCACCCTGGGCAGAAAGATATATTACATCGTATTCGCGTGTGGATTTTATTGAAATATAGCCTTCTTCATTATCCGCATGTGGTGTGAAGGGTTCAATCAGGAAATGCGTAAGAACACCGGTTACCTTTTTGTTACCACCTGTGGTAATGGTGGTTTCCTTGTTCATTCTTTCAGAAATCCACTTCCAGGTTTCATCCCAGGTCTTACCGGCATATACAAGACCGTTTTTGCCACGTTTTCCGAATAGCTGATCCGGTTTCGCGACCAGTTTTCCCTCTTTAAGCCACGGATTGGCTGCCAGCAGCTCTTCGGGCTTTGTGTCCGGAGTAACCAGGGCCAGTTTCGCAGAAAGTCCCTTGAATGACGGAATGACTTTAGCCAGTTCGTCAAAAAGGATTCTCTTACCGTCGTATTCTCTTATTCCTCTTTGTGCCATATTCTCCTCTTATTTGTTAGTGGTGTAATTCAGCATTCCGCCGGCAGTAAGAATCGCCTTCTGTCTGGCGGACAGAGCGCATACGCATTCTATAATTGCGCCTGTGCGTTCGTTCTTAAGCATAACAGGTCTGCCCTGCTCAAATGAGCTGAGCCATTCATCACAGACAAGTTTATCACCCGCCTGAATGGTATCATAATCAGCCTGATTTTTGAACACAAGCGGGGCAATGCCGAAGTTTATAAGGTTCGCGGCATGTATACGCTCAAAAGATTTGGCAAGCACTGCCTTCACGCCAAGGTACATAGGGCACATGGCAGCATGCTCGCGGCTGGAACCCTGTCCATATGATTCTCCGGCAACGATGATATTATGACCACCTTTGTCCCTGTTCTCAGCGCAGCGCTTGTGGAAATCCGCATCAACATTCTCAAACACGAATGTGGAATACTTGTTTACATTGGAGCGGAATTTCAGACGCGGGCCAGCCGGCATGATGTGGTCTGTGGTAATCTTGTCTCCGACACGGATCATAACCGTACCGTCAAGTTTTTCCGGCATTTTTGTATTGCGCGGAGGCTCACCGATATTCGGACCGCGGAAGACTTCAACGCTTTCACGGTTCTCTGTTTCAGCGGGCATTATAAACATCGTGTCATCAATAAGGAAGTGCAGAGGCTCCTTTATTTCCGGATACGCTATACCAGCCTTGCGTGGATCCGTTATTTTTCCCGTGATGGCCGCTACAGCCGCCACTTCGGGGCTTACAAGATAAACCTGTGCATCCTTTGTACCGCTGCGGGCCTCGAAATTTCTGTTGCTTGTGCGAAGACTCACGCCTTTGCTCTTCGGAGAGAAATGATTGCCTATGCAGAAGCCGCAGGCGCTTTCAAGTATACGGGCACCGGCATCAATCATATCCTTAACGGCATTCTTGTCACAGAGCATCTGTAAAACCTGACGGGATCCAGGGGCAATGCCAAGGCTTGAGGTTTTCGCAACTTTATGTCCTCTCAAAATAGATGCAACCGTCATCATATCACGGTAGGAAGAATTTGTGCATGAACCTATGCACACCTGATCCACGGGCATTCCCTCCAATTCGGAAATTTTCTTTACATTTCCGGGGCTGTGCGGACATGCTGCCATTGGCTCTATATCATTGAGATTGATTTCAATAACACGGTCATACTGCGCTCCGCGGTCGGCTTTAAGCTCGGTCCAGTCCTGTTCGCGGCCCTGAGCCTTAAGGAAGCGTTTTGTTACAGTGTCAGACGGGAATACAGAGCAGGTAACGCCCATTTCCGCGCCCATATTGGCTATTGTGGCACGCTGTGGGACAGAAAGAGTTTTCACGCCGTCGCCACCGTATTCAAGCATAACACCCACATTACCCTTTGTGGTAAGAGTCTCAAGCATTTTCAGAACTATGTCTTTTGCCGTGCACCAGGGCTGCAGTGAGCCGGTAAGTTTTACCAGATAAACTCTCGGACAGGCTGTATAGAAATATCCGCCACCCATTGCAACAGCAACATCAAGGCCACCGGCCCCGATGGCAATCTGTCCTATGCCTCCGCCTGTGGGAGTATGGCTGTCAGAACCTAAAAGAGTTGTTCCCGGCTTTCCAAAACGTTCCAGGTGCACCTGATGGCATATGCCGTTGCCAGGGCGGGAAAAAACAATTCCATAACGTGCCGCTACAGTCTGAAGATAACGGTGATCGTCGGCATTTTCAAAACCTGCCTGTACTGTGTTATGGTCCACGTAGGAAACAGACAGATCTGTCTTTATTTCCTTAAGCCCCATAGCCTCAAACTGCAGATATGCCATCGTTCCGGTGGCATCCTGTGTAAGAGTCTGATCTATACGTATTCCTATTTCCTTTCCTTTTACGAATTCGCCCGCACGGAGGTGGGCCCTGAGAATCTTCTCAATAATGTTCTGCGCCATTATATTCTCCTTAAAAATATTTTAAAACTGACCGGAACCATAAAAAAGCCTGTTCCTATATATAGGTATACAAAATAATTTTTAATTTTGCACTTTTTAATGTTAATTAATTAACGATATAAAAAAAACAGAACACACAAAAATCATGGCAGGAATAAAAAAGAGCCGCAGAAACGGCTCTTTTTTATTTTTAACAGAATCAGGCTGATTATTACAGTCTTCCGTAATAAGCGTTAAGATATATTTCCCTGATCTGCGATATCAGCGGATAAGCCGGATTTGCACCAGTGCACTGATCGTCAAACGCCAGCAGTGAAAGTTCGTCAAGACTGGCAAGGAACTTATCCTCCGGTATTCCGTAATCTTTTATTGACGCAGGAATGTCTATGGTACGTTTAAGTTCCGCAATGGCATTTATAAGTCTTTCAACCTTTTCATCATCTGTCTTGCCGCCTAACTGCAGCTCATCAGCAATCTGTCCATATTTTTCCTTTGCACGTGGATATTTGTAATGTGGGAATATTGCCTGTTTTCTCGGAATATCCGTAGCATTGAATTTTATTATGTTCAGGAACAGAAGAGCATTGGCCAGACCGTGCGGGATATTGTACATCGCCCCAAGTTTATGAGCCATCGAATGACATAAACCAAGGAAGGCATTCGCAAAAGCCATACCGGCTATTGTCGCAGCATAATGCATTTTCTCCCTGGCAAGAGGATCCCTGGCTCCATCCTTATATGAACGTGGCAGATAGCGGAAAACCAGCTTTATGGCTTCAAGCGCATTTGAATTGGTGAAGTTCGTTCCCATTACGGAAACATAAGCCTCAATTGCGTGAACAAGTGCGTCAAAACCGGAGAATGCCGTAAGTCCCTTAGGCATATTATCGACAAAATTAGGGTCTATAAT
>CACZRG010000141.1 GCA_902783485.1 uncultured Elusimicrobium sp. | reverse complement strand
TGGAGACCCTCTTGTAAATCCACAGCCGGAGACATATTGGGGTAATGTAAACCCTGTAGGCCCACGTGGCGTATACGATGAAGCAAAGCGCTTCTCGGAAGCACTTGTGATGGCTTATCACCGCTACCGCAATGTTGACACAAAAATAGTGCGTATATTCAACACATACGGCCCTGATATGCGTCTTAATGACGGCAGGGCAGTACCTGCCTTTATGACACAGGCCCTGACAAATACCCCCATAACGGTATTCGGTACCGGAAAACAGACCAGAAGCCTATGTTATGTTTCCGACCTCATTGAAGGCATATACCGTCTGCTTTTAAGCGAAGAACATAATCCTGTCAATATCGGCAATCCACATGAAGTGACCCTGCTGGAACTTGCGGAATTAATAAAAAAACTGGCTGGCAGCACCTCTGAAATAGTTTACAGGCCGCTACCTGCAGATGATCCCAAGGTCCGCCGTCCGGACACATCGAAAGCCGAAAGCCTGTTAGGCTGGAAGGCCCAGATTCCACTGGAAGAAGGACTTAAACGCACCATGGAGTATTTCCGCAGAAAATTAGGCCTTTAAGGAATTGTAATACAATATGCCGAAATACATATTCAACGGTGATTCCGTTTTCCATAACGGTAGCTGGGAAACCATACGTAGTCTTATGTCTGTACTTTCCCCTGAGGAATTTAATGAGCTGGCCGGGGAGAAAGCCGTAGATTTTTTTCTTGAAACACACAGATTCTGCGGAATTTGTGGAAGCAGAACCGAACCGGCCCCCGACAGGGAAATAAAATATGCACTCCGCTGCTCCTCCGCCGGCTGCGCGGGACACAGCCGTTTTATGTACCCGTCCTATTCAATAGCCTCTATAACACTGGTAACAAGGAAAAAAGGAAAAGAACTGCTGCTGGCGCACAATACAGCCTGGCCGTCAGACAGGGTAAGCCTTTTAGCCGGATTCATGCAGCCGGGAGAAACACTGGAAAACTGTGTACGCCGTGAAATAAAAGAAGAGTGTGGCCTTGATCTGCTTTCAGTACAATATATAAACAGCCAGCCATGGCCGTTTCCATCAAATATAATGACCGGTTTTTATGCCGAAGCCGCAGACGGTGAGGCCAGACCTGATGGCACAGAGCTGGACCGTATTATATGGGTAACAAGAGATGAACTGCGGAAAATACAGGACGGCACATCTGAAACAGGCCTGGTAATGCCACGCAAAGGCAGCCTTGCACGCAGACTTGCTGAAATGTGGCTGACCGGCAAAGTATGATTCTTTTCTCCTTCTGAACAGCAGGAAAACTAAAATATCAGAATATAATAAATCAGGCTCTTTCAAATGAAAGTATTGATACAAATATTACTTTGTCGTACTGAACCTGCTTTAAAGCCCTGATTAAGCCGTGAAGATGCTGAAATAAATTCAGTATGACGATAGAATATTAAAATCCTTCTTGGTATCTAATAAATAAAAAAAAGAAAACCGGTCTTTCGACCGGTCTTCTTTTATGTCTGTGTAAGGCTCTTTATTATTTAGCTGCCAGCCAGTTCACAAACTCATCCCAGTTGGAATATTTGGCCCACTGCATTTCAGAGTAGGAGGCAGGAACCGGTTTGCTGGGAATATATACTGCTATACCTTTTGCTCTTGAGAGCGGGTTCGGGGATGACCACCAGCTGCCGGGTTCATCCTTGGTGCGGTTGTGACCGACCAGATTGTGGGTGATATAGTTCATCAGAGCCTGGCCTTTTTCCTTTACAGCCTTGTTGTTGGACTTGCTGATAAGCAGGGCTGTGAAGTCATACAGGTCTTTGTTCTCCGGATAAGCGAATTTCACGGCATTGTCGCGGGCATATTTTGCCGCTTCAACATCATTGGCCTTTGTAACTTCATAGGCGAACGCGTTCACAAGCTGCAGGAACTGCGGAATAGCATTTGAGTAGACAAAACTCTGTGTATAACCACCGCTCTGCGCTTCATAGTGATCACTATAAGCATCAACCGCAACTCTCGCCAGCTGTGTAGCGTTCATGCCAGGATTCTGCACCACAGGGCCAAGGAAAGTGTTGTATGTATATCCATCGCCGGGTTCGGTTTCCTCGGAACCTACGATATGGGTTACATAGTTCTTGATTTCATAGTCTACTTCCGCCATCTGCATGAGGCAGGCATCGGAACCGACCACATCTACTCCACCGATAGCTTTCAGTATTTCGGCCATCTGGGGGGTATTGATGTGATTGTTGGACTGATCATCATAGGAAATACCCTTGGAGCTGTACAGTCCGGCTGATTTGATCCAGCCAGCGCCGTGGTTCCAGAATATCAGCATATATTTTTTGGCAGGATATGTCTGCTTGGCCCATTTGCCGAAATCAATCACAGACTGATAGCTGCCCATATCTTTCATTCCAAGGTCCTGGAGAACCGGGGAATTGATCTTGTTTGTATCATTGTCTTTTTTTACCAGGTAGCGGCGTACACCTTTCCAGTCGCCGTCACTGGAATCAAATCCGTCCATACGACCAAGTTCCACGACTATATTAACTTTATCGGTGGAGCCGATCATTTCCATCTCGTTCATATCACGAAGAGCATATTTTTCAAGATTGTTCTTGCCGTTTACAAAGACCATAATGGTCCATTCAGCCGGCTGTCCAATTCTGGCCACCTCATTCTGAGAAGGCAGAGATACTGCAGTTGAAGCAGCAGGAGCAGTTACAGGAGCATTCTTAAGGGCTTCCTTTATATTGAAACCGCCGCGGTCAAAATCCACCGTCTGGGCGGAAAGAAGACTCGCGGAGAAAAGCATTGCAACAGCGCTTAAAATAACATTGTGTTTCACATTTACCTCCGGTCTATTTTTTTAATAAACTCTACTATTACTATTATAGAGAAAACATATTTGCCATGCAAGTCTCATAGGTCCCTGAATGCAATAGGTCCTAAGTCCTATACAGGTATTATTTATCCCAGTATGCCTCTTCGAGCGCAGTCTCCTTTTCGGGAAGGCCATGAATAAGACGCGGGGATTTCTGCACAATAACCTCATAACTAACACGGTTGGCATATTTTGCAAGCTGCGAAAGCGAGGAATATGTAAGTGCCTTCACATTATGCTTTGGGGAATTAGGCACACGCACCTGATAATAGCATTTGGCACTCATATCATGCAGAAGCGCCGCAAGCGCGGCATCACCTGCGCCATTGGTGGTACGCACCACTGTTGGCCCCCCCATAAAAGGATTGATATGGGTATATATTTTTATCGGCTCACCGCAATCCTCCCTGCGCATGGGACGGCTGAACTCAAACCTGTTATAATCAACAAGACTTTTTGTGTGCAGGGCATTCGTAGTCTGACGCGCAAGAGGGCTGTCAACCCAGCCACCTATGGTAAGTCCCTTCGGTCCTTCCGTAAGAAGAACAAGATCCGTGAGATCAAGAAGCGATTCAGCAGCCAGAAGAGGATCATCTATTCCGGTTACGGCGGCAGCCTCCATTTCATTCATGGCAGCTATTGTTACATATTCCTTTATAAAACCACGGAAAAATTCTTTTTTTGAAGATATAAGTGAAGCCGTTCCCAGTGTGAACACAACAGGAACATTCGCCGCAAGCGCTATTCTGCATGCAGTAATGGTTGCCTTGAAAATAGGCTCGCTTTCATCGCGCAGGAGATAAGCCGAAATAAGCAGCGCCGAGGAGTTCTCTATTATCTTCTGGTTCTCCCTTATATTTTTTTCATTCAGAAGATTCATTCCCCCCTTGCTTATAGCAAATGTTCTCTCACCGTCAGGAGTTATAAAGCACATCGCGC
>CACZRG010000140.1 GCA_902783485.1 uncultured Elusimicrobium sp. | reverse complement strand
GCATCCGGCTTTACTCCGGCAGCAGCAAGGAAAGCTGCGAGTTCATCATGTGTAACTTTTACATTTGTCATAAGGAACTCACGGTATTTCGATATTGTGCGCTGATATTTTCTCCATGCCTCGTATTCCTGAGGAGTCATTCCAAACTCTGAGGAAATACCCTGAACATAAGCACGGGGATTGAATTTGCCACCGTCAAGGAAAGCCGGAGTGCTCTGAATTTCCGCAGCGACTTCGTAATCTGTAACCACTATGCCTATTTTTTCCGCTTCCTGGTAAAAGAGTTCGTCAACAACCATACTCTGGAAAACCTGCTGATATACACCTTTGCGTATGACAGGTGTAATCTCAACGCCGGAATCACGGAGGCTGGATGTCATCTTGTTCACCTGAAGAGTGAACATTTTGTCAGACAGTTTTCTGCCACGCACCTCACCAATGGAACCATATGAGGAACTTGAACCGAGACCGAAGAATACAAATATTCCCAGAAGGAATGTTACTACAGTCGCTATGAAAATAGGTTTGCGGTGTTTTGAAAGAAAACCAATCATTTATTACTCTCCTCCACAGTCTGAACCGGTTTTACAGCGGCTGCTCCGGAGCCTGTCTGCCCCATGGAGCAATGTCCGTTGAACAGAGAGCCTTCCTCCATGAGCATACGTTTGGTCTTTATATCCCCGTCAATGCGGCAGCCCGTGAGCAGTTCAACACTTTCAAGAGCGGTGATATTGCCGTGAACCTCGCCACTTATGCAGCATGATTCACAGTTTATGTCTCCGGTGACTTTGCCATTTTTGCCGATATTTACGGCTTTGGCTTCAAAAATCGAACCCTCGACACGTCCGTCCACAAGGACAGAACCCTTGGTTGTAAGCGTACCTTTGAAATAGGCTTCATTGCCTACGATAGTGTCATTGTTTTTTGTTTCAAATAATGCTTTGGACATTGCAAACTCCGGTTATAGAACTGAGAATATTCCGTCAAAAAGACTGGAAAAATTGGAATCATTGTCAACAGTGTTTCTTAGGAAGGGAACGGGATTCTGCGGCAGACCGCCAACCCACACTTCATAATGCAGATGATTTCCTGTGGAAGTACCAGTGGACCCCATATGGCCTATGACCTCTCCACGCTTTACACGGCGGCCTGGCTTTGAGGCAACTATTTCACTCATGTGACCGTAAAGTGTGGAATAGCCGAAACCGTGATCAAGAACAAGGCACATTCCATATCCCTGCGCCCAGCCAGCATGGCGCACAACGCCATCAGCAGTGGCGGTAATATCCGTACCGGCTGCATTGGCTATGTCAACCCCTGAATGCCTGTAACTGGTAAGGCCCAGCGGGTGTACACGGAAGCCAAAAGGTGATGTTATGCGTCCCTGGGCAGGCCAGCCTATGGGCTTTGCCCTTACACTGTTATGCCTGTCTGTAAGATAAACAGTTATTTCGCCAAAACTGGAAAGGCGGCGCTTAGACTCCCTGCTTATGGCGTTCATTGCGTCAGCAAGCTCGCTTTCCCTTATGGACGAGGCATGAGCCGCAAGCTGATTGCGGAAACTCTCCATATCATCGGGAGTAGGCCCGCCCATGCCATTTTCAAATGCCTCCTCTCCTTCCCTGAGTCCCAGAACCTGACGTATCTGCCTGTCAGTTTTTCTTGTCATGGCGAGATAGTTCATGCCTTCTTCAACCTGGCGTGAAATATTCTCCATCTTGGTGCGGAGGGCGACATTGTCTGTTTTTGTTATGTAATAATCAAAGTGACGCGCGGCGACAAAACCTGCCCATACAGTTATGGCAGTCCAGATGAACCCACCCAGTATAAGGAAAAACATGGGCGGATTGAAACGTACTGAATTCATGCCGTTGTGCGGAATAATGAATACGCTCACCGGCTTGAATATGTCCTTAAATATACGTCCGAAAGATTTATTCTTCATAAATAAAAGTTTCCGTACCTATTATTATACATAATTCTTTCATAAATTCCTGACAGGTTCATGCGGAAAAAATGCAGCGGCCCACAGGCCCATGACGGTATGCACTATTCATCATAGGGAGAACCCCACGCGGAACCAGATCCCGGAGATCCTGCACCTTTTTTCTCCCCGGAGATTACACTCTGATTCAGTGCTGTATTGTTTTCAGAATCATCATCTGAATTATTATTCTGCGGAATCAGTGTAAAATTATTTACAGGCTTTCCGTTTGCCGCAGGAGCCTGTCCGTTCACCTGCGGGGCAGATACATTTGCGGCAGCATTGTAAATATCCTTGCCATGAATCTTAACAAGTTCCGTCATCATTTTCTGGAAATCAGGATTTTTCATGTATTTCATAAGGACAGCCCTTGCCGCCGGATTTTTATTGAATATTTCAGCCCCTCCGGGCGAAGCCAGAATCTCTCTTACATCACGGCCTGTTTCCTTATAGATAGTATCTGAAAGTTCTTTCAGGAATGAACCGAACAAAGGGTTGTTTAACTGTCCTATAACCTGGTCAAAGGAACTGCTGCTTATTCCAGAGGCATGTACCTTGGACGAATACGGATCCTGACCTGACTGGGAATCCTGCGTATCATTGTTTCCGGCAAGCGAATTGAATGTAACAAGATTCATTCCGCCAGTGTTTTGCGTTCCCTGCATGGTAACAATTCCAAGACTGCTTGAGGCAGGCTGCTGTGCCGGGAACAATTCGTCCCGCTCTTTCTGTTCTGCGGCACGCTTCTTTATATCCACCGGTGCAGACTGCTGCTTAAAATATTCATGATTTTCATCTCTTTCCATAAGCCCGGCGGTAAACACAGATAAAACGTTATCGGAAGAAACCTTTCCAAGCCCGTAGCCCGTATAGGTAAGAAATGCGGAAGCGATAAAATTGGCTGTCTGTTTTCCGTAAAAGAAAAAAAAGCTGAAAATAAGAATCATGCAGCTTACAATTTCCGGGGTACGATTGCGCCGTCTGCCATCAGACTGCTGCACGTCAAGTGTTCCACGCGGAAGAGGTTTGCGCGAAACAACGTTTCCGGAGTTATCCTGCATATCTCTTTTTTCTGCTTTCTTTTCTGTGTTCATAAATCTGACCTTTTACAAATTATACTTTATAACTGCTTTTCAACGTATAAAAATTCCATTGCGGCTTATATTCCACCGGACACCGCATATACGTGGGCCTGCCAGACATACACGTCTGCATTTTAAACTATTAAATACAGCATTAATCCGCGTCCGCGACAGGTATATTGACAAGACAGGACATTTCTTAATATACTATCAGTATAACGGAGATATGGTTAAGACCGTATTTCGTGGAAATAGAAGGTCCTCTGCCCTCATCGTCTAGTGGCCTAGGACGCCGCCCTTTCAAGGCGGAGATCATGGGTTCGAATCCCATTGAGGGCGCCAGTTTCAACCGGTTTTCATCCAAGGAAAGCCGGTTTTTTTTAAGCGGGGCATGGTGAAATGGTTCTCACGCTTGCTTTGGGAGCAAGAGTTCCCGGTTCGATTCCGGGTGCCCCGATTTCATTTTCCCCCAGTGATATTTTTAAGGATATTTCCAGATGAAAAACAGCGGAGCCTCCTTTCTTTCAGTTCTTCTTTCACACAATGATTTCCCCGACGCAGAAATATCAAACCTTTCTCCCGTGGAATACCCGGAAGGAATATTTAAAACAGTCTCTCCTGATAATACTGCCTGCGTTGAATCCGGCATATACCATTCACCTTTTCCCTTTAATGAAATGCTGATGAGCGCAAATGTTGTTTTCAGGAATAAAGGATATTTCACGCTCGAAGCTCAGATTCTTTCGGAAGACGGCTGGAGCGGCTGGCTTTCATTCGGCAGATATAGTCACTCGGCAGGGGAAAGCGGCAGTGCAGCGGAAAACGAAAAAAACATTCAGGCACAGGAAAAAGGCATTTTCACGGATACCGACATACTGAAAACAGAAAAAAAAGCGTCGGCTATGCGTTTCCGTATAAGAATAAAAGCTGATGAGGTAGCCGTACTCAGACTCGTATCTTTCACTTTTACCGACACTTCCATTGAATACACGCCATACAGCGGAAGACCGGAAAGACTTACAACCGGAATAATTGATTCAGAACCCGTAAGCCAGCTGGTCCTCCCCAGCGAAAGAGCCACGCGTATATGCAGCCCGGTATGCTGCAGCACAGCAATGCGCACAGCAGGGATAAATGTATCACCACTTGAACTTGAGCAGAAATCACATGACAATACAGCCGACATATGCGGCAACTGGTTTCTGAACACCGCCTGCGCCGGAGCGTACGGAGCATATGCTTTTGTTACACGGCTGAACAGTCCTGAAGAGGCAAAAAGTTTTCTGGACCTGGGAATTCCGGTGTCAGCAAGCCTCACCTTCGGTGAAAACGAACTGCCAGGCTTCTATCTTAAAAAAACAGCAGGGCATTTCATGCTTTTGCGTGGCTTCAATGAAAAAGGTGACGCCGTGGTAAATGATCCGGCCGTTCCCTCTGATGACGAAGCGGCAAAAACATATCCGTTCAAACCTTTTGAGAAAGCATGGCTCAAAACAAAAAAGGGTCTATGCTATATAATAACAGACAAACCTTCCCTGCTGTTCCGTGTGTCTGTTCCGGTTGTTTCCCTGTACCGCAAACCACCATCAAGCGGAACAGAAAAGGAAAAGGAAGAACTTATAGAAACCCAGCTGCTTTATAATGAATCCGTTGAACTTATATGTACAGAAGGAAAATGGGCACAGATAAGAAGTATGGAACAGCGCGGTGAAACCGCCTGTGGCACAAGACTGCTGCCGCATTATGAAGGCTGGCTTGAATATTCCGCACTGCGCTGTGCAGTACCTGTTCCCCCGGTGAAAATAATAAACTGCAAAAAAAAGACTTTTGAAAATATAATAACGGGACCGGCAGCAGACATTCACGCGGGGAAACAGACACTTTCCATAGGAACAGGAGTAACAGAAGAAAATATATGTTCTGCCGGCGACATGCCAGGCAATTCATCTGAAGACGGACTGGGTACCGCTTTTGTTGTTTCATCATCAGGCAGACAGGGTTTTCCTGCGGAATTAAGAAAGCATATTCTGAAAAAAGCCGAATATTTCCTCGGCGATCCTTATGTATGGGGAGGCCGCAGCGCGGACGGCGTGGACTGCTCCGGCCTGGTAAATATTTCATACAGGGCCTGCGGCATAGACCTGCCAAGAAATGCCCACGGTCAGTTTCTTGTAACCGCACCTCTGGAACCTGCGGAACTGCAGCCTGCGGACCTTATGTTTTTTTCAGATACCAATATACCGGACAAAATAGGCCATGTAATGCTTTACATGGGCGGAGGAATGCTGATAGAGGCAACGCAGACAACAAACAATGTAAGAATAGTTTCCTGTGACGAAAAAACCGGCGTTCCTTTCAGCAGACTGACCAATGGTCTTGTGCTTCCCTCAGGCAGGTCTTTCCACTGCGGAACAATATTTACATCTGATTTTCTGAAAGATGGAATATTAAGGGAACCTGGCAACAGGGTAATAAAAAAACATTCCTGAAAAAACACGTCTGAAAAATAATATTATGCCAAAGAATAAAACAGCCGGAATAATCTCTGCATTGAAAAAATCCTATCCGGACGCTGACTGCGCCCTTGAACACAGAAATGTCTTTGAACTGCTTGTGGCCACAATACTTTCCGCACAGTGCACGGACGAACGGGTAAATAAAACAACCCCCGCCCTGTTCAGCAGATATCCGGATGCGGCAGCAATGGCACAGGCACCGCTTGAGGATATAGAAAAATTAATAAAACCCACAGGATTCTATCACAGCAAGGCACTTTCGCTGAAAGAAGCGTCAAAAAGGATAACTGAAGTTTTCGGCGGAATTATTCCCAGGGACAAGGAAAAACTGATGACACTGCGCGGTGTAGCCGGAAAGACAGCCAATGTAGTGCTGGGAAGCGGTTACGGCATAGCCTCAGGAATTGTTGTGGACACGCATGTAAAGCGGCTGGCCTTCCGTCTTGGACTCACACAGGAAACCGACCCGGTTAAAATAGAAGCTGTTCTTGTAAAAAAAATTCCGCAGAAAGACTGGATATGGTTTTCACATGCGCTTATACTGCACGGACGCGGTCCCTGCAATGCGAGAAAACCGGATTGTGCCGGCTGTTCACTCAATCTGTTGTGCCCCCGGAAAGGAATAAAATAAATATCCCCCGGCTATGCCAGTTTTTTTTCGGACAATAACAAAAAGAAACCGCCTGTACCGGCGGTTTCTTTTTTCAGGTTCTTTTATTTCAGGCAGAAACCTGAATTTTCATATAAGTTTTGAAACAACTTTTCTGGAGTGAACAACACAGGCTGCTATATATGATGTCATCACGCAGGCGGCCTGCATATCATCCAAAGAAAACGAACCTTCTGCAGAATTGATAAATTCCATAACACCCAACAGCTGGCCATTGAATACTGCCGGAACAGCTATCACTGATTTTGTCCTGAATCCGCTGGATTTATCAACCTTGTTTGAAAAGAAAGGGCTGTTCTCCGCATCATTGACGATGAGAGGCTTTCTGTCAGTAACACAGGCACCAACAACACCACTGTAAGGGAATGTTACACCTATAAGGTCCGCGCCTACCGGGCCTGCCGTTTTAAGAAAAGTAAGTGTTTTTCTGTTCTCGTCTGCACCAAACATTGTGGCAGCATGGCAGTTAAGTATTCCGCAGCCACGGCGGACAAGATAATCCCAAAGCTCGTCTTCGGTGTAATTTTCTTTTCTGCAGATCTCATCTGTAAATTTATAAAGAAGTTCAACAATATCCCTCATGTTTTTTCCGCTCCTTTTGTAAAAGAATTGTAGCAATTATCAGTGTCTTGCCGAAACACGCCCGTTTTTTCCCTGCTGCGTGGTTCCCTGAACCCTGGAAGAGCTTTTCTTCTTATAAACCGTGTGGGGCGGTTCAGGCTGAACATTGAAGAATTTAAGTACACCGTCCGCCATGGACTTTGCCGCCAGTTCCTGGAATTCAGGATCATTCAGCATTTCCTCCTGCTTTGGAAGTATAAGATACGCTGTTTCTGTAAGAACCGCAGGCATCCATGTCTGCCTGGTTACAAGGTAATCCCCAAAACGCAGTCCCTGATCCGGCAGGGCTATATTCTTCCTGTACTCTCCGTGAATGGCTGCTGCAAGCGCACGGCTGTGCTGATGGTAATAATAAATCTGATAACCCAAAGGAGGATTGAACGGATTCTGTCCATCGCCCAATGCATTATTATGCACACTTATGAAAATATCCCCACCCTTCTCACGGGCTATTTTAGGTCTGTCAGCAAGAGCAACAGTTTCATCTCCTGAGCGCGTCATTATGACTTTTGCGCCGTAATTTTCAAGTCTCGCCTTAAGTCTCTTAGCTATGTTAAGATTAGCCTGGAACTCAAATGTACCAAGGGGGCCTACAGTACCATCGTAAGGCGGGCTGTAGCGCGGTGAATGTCCCGAATCAACAACTACATTCAGCCCTGCCAGCGGTTTGGGCCAGTATTCGAGAACAACCGGTTTTCTGCGCAGCTGCAGACGCAGGGCCTTTCCCACGTAATTTACATAATAGCCCCATACAGGCGAACTTGTGAACACATCAATTTCAGCGATATTTTCAGCAGCCTGCCTGAAAGTAACATTTTTCACAAAAGTATCAGAGGAATCATATACAATCCAGTTCGTATGCAGATTGGTATAATACATTTTAAGACGCAGGCCGAAATCAGTTTCCTCAACCTGGTATGGCACTTTGTCATATGCCGTAATATAAATTTCCGAACCGTTCTTCGTGCCCCTTAGATTTATGTTTCCGGTTTCGGTAAAAGGCGGAACCGGGACTACTGCCGATTCGGAAAGACGTACCTTTGCATTATCTATCCAGCCTGTTTCAGACGGAGAAAGCTGTATGCGGTGCATATTGCCTGCACGGCCAGTGGAAACAAGTTTTACTCCCCTGTCCAGGAAAAGCATGTATCCGCCGTCTATGGCATTTCTTATAACCGAATTATCAGAAGTTGTCTCAAGCAGGGAAGGTGCAGAGGTCACGCGCACCCTGCCTTTTGAAAGGCTCTGCACACTGCTGCGCAGAAAGCCTGTTTTAAATTTAACAAGTACCGCGCCGGATTTTCCATCATCGGAATCTTTTGTCCAGTAAATACCTGTATATTTTCCGGAGCCTTCCGGCCACTCTGTCATCGGGGAATCCTTTACAAGCCCGTCAATTGTGAAGAAAGCTTCCCTTCCGGGAGTGCCGTTAGCCTGTATTTTGACAGGATCACCCGGCATTACGGTAAGATCAGAAGAAACGGAATTGATTTTCAGCCATGGATCCTTCTGCTCACTGTCTGCGGCTGACCGTAATTTAATCGTTATCTGCTTTGTCGTACCGTCAGCAAGTTCCGCATTGAAAGCAAAACTGCCGTTATCAGGTGTAACCGGCAGATATGCAATAAATCCGCCATTTGTATGAACATCAACTTTCTGCCCGTTTATTGTAAAAGGCATATCCGCAGGGGTAATCTGCCCGAAAACGAAAGTACGCGTAACAGGATTGAATATGCGCTGCCCGTCAACAGGGTAGCGGAATCTTATTTCACCGGCTGAAACAGGAATGCTCATAACAGACAATAACAATAAAGAAAGAATTTTATAAAGAGACATTTACTT
>CACZRG010000139.1 GCA_902783485.1 uncultured Elusimicrobium sp. | reverse complement strand
CCCAAAGCCATTGCGAAATCCCAGGTACATATAAGCCATATTACGGCAGCAACGATTCCAATAAAAATAATTACAGGCACCAGCCAGGAAGCGATTTTATCAGATGCACGGTGCGCTGCCTTCTTGCCGGACTGGCTTTCCTGTACTGCGCGGGCTATGCGCATAATTGTTGTTTCCTCGCCAACCCTTTCCGTTACAAATTCGAACCAGCCTGTCTGATTGAACGTTCCGGAAAAGACATGTGACCCCGGCGCCTTGGAAGAAGGCACAGCCTCTCCGGTAAGCAGACTTTCATCAACCGATGAAAGGCCTTTTGTAACCAGACCGTCCACTGGAACCTGTTCTCCGGGACGTATAAGCAGTGTATCTCCCTTGCGCACACTTTTTACAGGAACTATCTCTTCCCCACGTCCACTCAGACGCCGCGCGAATGTAGGTGTAATGCGCAGCAGTTTCTCAAGAGCCTCCCCGGCTTTCACCTTGTACCTGCTTTCAATCCATTTTCCCAGATTGAAAAAAAACATAATCAGGGCTATGTCATGCCAGTGAGCATTGTATTTTCCTGCAAACTGCGGAAATACCGTTATCAAAAGCCCATACAGCAGTATAACGCTGCTGCTCATTGAAACCAGCATATTCATGTCAGGTTTCTTTATGCTAAAGGCATGAAAGAATCCCTTGTGAAAATGCAGACCAGCCACCGCCCAGGCGATAAAAGCCATAAAAAACATGACCAAACCGGAGAAATTATATTTTTCACCAGTAAGAAGAGCGGCCAGAAGCACCACTGACAGAATAAAACGGAAAAAGTAACGGTAGCAGTTCTTACGTATCTCATCTGCTGCTATTTTTTCCGAAACAGCCCCACTTTCAGAAAAAGCAAGAACCCTGCACCCGCATTCCTCCGCCTTTTTCTGTATTTCCATGGGAAGAACGAGAGATGAATCGTAGGAAAGAAAAAGGGTGGAGGAAGCAGTATTCAGATTTACTTTTGAAACTCCGGGGAGTTCCCCGGCAGCCTGTTCTATACGGGCAGCCTGGGCGGTTGAAGTTATACCTTCAAGAGGAATGACCGCATTGAGTATTCTGCTTTCCTTCGTTTTTTTTCTTTTCTTCATAAATCTGTTGAAATTCTATCTGTTTATATAAAGCAGCCAGGCTTTTTCAAGCTCTTCCATATTCTTCCAGTCCGTATAGGCATAGGCAAGAGCCTGATCCTGACTGTCCCCTTCCTTAAGCCTTCCAAGAAACACGGAGAAATTAAAACTGCCTCCACGCGAAAGCATAAAAGACACCACAGACCACACCTGCGCATACCAGCGCTCAGTGCTTCGCGAACTTTCATTCTGCGGGGCAAGATTCACCATTTGGGAAAATGGCATTGGATTGTTCAATATCTGTTTTTTAAATCTGCGGTAATATGCGGATTCGGAATTTCTGTCTGACTTTGTTTCCATATAAACGGCAAGTCCTTCGTTTATCCACAGATTTTCACGCAAATTTCCTTTCAGACCCATGAATTCATTGAAAATGAGATGTGTCATTTCATGCGCTGCTGATGAATTAAACCCGGGGCCGGCATAAAGCATAAGGGCATTGCCATATGCCGCACCACCAGACCATTCCGGCATACCAGTCTTGCGGTGATATTCCGCAGCATCACGGTATACTGTTATATTGTACGGTTCAGGCGGTACGAAGGAATAAAGTCCTGTTTCACGCATTATGCCGGCATAAAGAGACTCGCATTCATCTGCATATGTATCAATACCGGAATATGCGGAAATGCGGAAATGTGCAGTCTCCTTTGAAAAGGAATCCGTATCCAGCCCATCGGCAGGAGCATTCAGACTTATCTGCCGCTCTGGTGATACATAGTCCTCCGGCAACGGCACGCATGACGCCTGAAACAGCAGCAACAGTATTCCACATACAGCGGTTTTATTCATTCCGGCACCATTATTTTATGATTACCTTATAACCATGATACCGCTGGACATGCTTATCTCGCCTGCTGTAAGACCATATGGATTTTCGGAAAGATTGATACGGTAGGCGAAAATGCGGAGCAGGAACTCCATTCCCTCAGGGAAATTAACACCCATGAAAGAGAATGCAAGAGGCCTTATTTCTATGATTCCATCTTTAGGCATTACAATTCCGAAATTTATTACAAGCCTGTGTCCCTTAAGATCGCCGGAGACGGTAAGGCGGTTGTTGTCCATTTCCACACCAATCTCATCCAGGAATGGGAATTTCTCACGCAGAACACTTTCAACAGTATATGCTGTAAGCCTGGCAGCGGAAATGCGCATCTTATCAATATCAGACAGTGAAGGAGCACCATTAACATCTGCGAATTTCAGGCCTGACACATCAAGTCTGAGACCATAGATATCACCGCCGTAAAGCGAGGCGGAAGGAACATGGAAATAACCAGTATATCCGGTGTTTTCATCCTTATACTGTTCAATACCAAGAGTCACCTTGCGCGCAACAAAATTACCTACAGTAAGGTTACCTATAGGGTATTTACCGTTCTGGAAAACGCCTGGTGATTTAGTCTGCTTGGCATATACCTCAACCTTGGAACCGTCCTGACAGCGTATTTCATCCTTCTTCTGGAAAAGATACGGGAAGCCTTCTTCGGCACGCAGTTTATCAAATTCTGCAGAATTTGTTCCCTCCTTTGACACCTTGTTCAGTACAAGATATGAGAAATCAGGCAGCGCCGGATTGTTTATAAACATAAGTTCAGGATTGCTTTTCCTGAAAGCGAAAGAAAAGCTTTCAGCATTAAGGGAACCATCAGTACTGTACACACCAACCTTGGCCCTGCCACGTGGCAGATTCTCCGATACGGCTTTCATTATAAGTTCATGAGGCATATCAGTCATGCCTTTTCTGCTGGTACCAAACAGTGTAAGCCCCGCTACATTAACCGGAGCTGCAAGATTGTTGGCCAGAAACAATACAAAAAAAGCCGAAAGCATGAATTTTTCTATGCGGTACGGTGTCATGACAGCCAGTGACAGCGGAAGCGCTATGAGAGCCGGGTAAAGCGTACGCGGATCATGAACACAGAGACCGAAAGCAAGAGCAGCCCACGGCACCCAGAACATACGCATAAGATCTTTTCTTTTCTCATATGGCTTATAACTGTTGAAATACATCCATACAAGCGAAATACCTCCGATTACAAGCAGTGGAAGTCCCAGCCCTGGCACAGCTCCCTTAAGCAGCGTAAACACGCCTTCATACTGTCCGCGCAGCGGAAGCATTCCTGCCAGAAGAAGTATGGCGAAGCAGAGATACCATGAGGCGTTTACAAGAAAGCCAGGAAGCAGTACCTTGAAGAAACGCGAACCGTTCACATTGTTTGTTGTGCCGGTAAGCATTGCCTGCCACAGAGGTATTGTATAAATCCAGAATGTCCCGCTTGTGTACATTCCTAATGCGAAGAAAAGCGCGAAAGCGAATGACCATTTATTATCAACCATTTCGGTATAGGCCATGAATGCGCAGTAAAAGCCTGTTACCATGGCTATAACCGCTATTGAAACGGAAGGCATACGGGCTGCTTCCGTAATAAACGGGCAGGACATTACCGCTGCGGAAGCCAGGAGTCCTCCCAGCCAGCCGTGCGTGGCACTTAGGGCAAAGAATGGCATTATGCTTAATACAAGCAGGAACAAAGAGTTCACTATAAGTATTGCCATGTTCAGATCCTGTGTTATAAATTTCATCACAGGAACATAAAGCAGATAATAAAAAGGTGGGCTGTAAGGTACGCTGTTAAAATCAGGCTTCACAAGTGCCCATAGCCCCTGATCTTCAAGCGCAGATATATAGTGAATAATGCCACTGAATGTGTCTGCCTCCTCAGCAGTAAGCAGGGGACCACGCCCCTGCAGCCATTCATAAAGGAATATAACACTTACAAGCCATATAAGAACAGCTCCCCAGAATCCTATCCAGGTACGGTCTTTTACATTTACCGCCTTGTGCTCGAAGAGCACACTTTCAAAAGCATAGCGGTTGGCTTTTATACGGTCCCAGAAACCGCCGCTTTTTCCCGGTTCAATATCTTCCGCCATGATTATCTCCCTATAGCCGCAAGGCGCGCACGGTAATATCCGGCTTTTGCCCCTGCCAGTTCTTCAGCCTTCTTATAATAGTCACCCGCATTATTCATGTCTCCGGTCTTAGCATAAATATCTCCTATAAGACCGTTTGTCATATAGGATCCGGGCTTAAGTTCATCGGCAAGCAGCGCACTCTCAAGCGCCTGCTCGTAATAACCTATCTGATATGTGGAAAGAGCCAGCCAGAATGATGTTTCAGCTTTCATATCCCTGCCTGCGAGTTCATCGGCTTTTTTAAAATTCTGTGCGGCGTTCGCATAGTTTTTCTGCTGATACAGTATTTTTCCTAATTCATACCAGGCCAGAAAGGCAGATGGATTCTCCTCAATAGCCCTGCTTAAATCCTCCATAGCCGCATTTACATTTCCTTCGCGCTTTGAAATAAGCGCCCTGTGATAATAAGCCATTTCAAATTTAGGATTCATTTTAAGAGCGCGCGTAAGATCAGCTTTCGCTGCCCTGAATTTTCCCAGCTTGTAATAGCACAGTCCACGGTTAAGTATGGCATACGGATAATCCCTATTTATATTAAGCGCCTCTTCAAGATAACTGGCAGCCTCTTTGAAATTACCCTGATCCATAAGGAGAGCGGCAAGATTATTATAGGCAGGTATATAATCCTTTTTCGCATTTATAGCGTGCCTGTAATCCTGCTCTGCCTTCTGCCTGTCTCCCATATGCTCATAAATCATACCGCGGGCAGTTAGCGCTTCAGGAAAATTTCTCTTAAGGAGAATGGCTTTATTATACTCCTGTATAGCCTGCATCTCCCTGCCCCTGGAAACACTTATGTTGGCACGCTTGAAATAATATTCCGGAGAACGGTTGCAGGCTGCAAGTGCCAGAACGCCCATAAAAAGTACAAAGAATTTCCTCATTTTTTATCTTCTCCTAATTTAGCATTTTCACTATCAGCTTTATGCCCGCTTTCTTTTTCCCGGCTGTTTGTTTTTTTATCCGCCCAGGTCTTACCTGGCTGCTTTTTATCTGCGGGATCTGCCAGCAGACCCCAGCCAAGCAGACAGGCACCGACGGTTATTGCGGAATCCGCCACATTGAATATAGCAGGGAAAAAGGAAAGATTGATAAAATCAACTACAAATCCTATTGTGCATCTGTCCCATATATTTCCAAGAGCTCCGGATATAACAAACCAGAAGCCCCAGCCTGAAGCAGGATGCTTTGTAAGAAACTGTCTGCGGAATAATACAAGATAACAAAGTATTGCCACGGTCAGAACCAACAAAACCGTGTTATTGTTCTGCAGCATTCCGAATGCCACGCCTGTATTTTCCGCGTATGTGAATTTAAGGAAAGGCAGCACGGTCATTTCACGTCCGGTCAGGTGAGACAGTATCCACATCTTGGACCAGCGGTCCAGTGTCAGGAGCAGTATCACAATAATGACCGGACGTATATATTTTTTCACTTTGCCGCCTTTTTAAGTACATCAGCACAACGCCCGCATACCTCAGGATAATCAGGGTCGGAACCTATATCCCTGCGGTACTGCCAGCAGCGCGGGCATTTTTTACCAGTAGTCTTAGACGCTGTTACAATAATTCCTTCAGCAGATGCGTCTTCTGTTACCTCAGCTTCGGAAACTATGGCTATCTGTGTCCAGGCTACTGATTTCAGGAAAGCAGTATCTTCCTTTCCGGAGGCTTTCAACGTTATCGAAGCCTCGAGGGAGGAGCCTACTTCGCCTGCTGCGCGCAGTTTTTCTATCTCCGCAGTGATCTTTTCACGTATCTGCAGAATTTTCTCCCAGCGGGCAAGCAGATCCTTGTTTTTCCATTCAGAAGGGAACACCGGCCAGTCTGAAAGGAAAACACTTTCCGGCAGTGTTTTATCAAGTTCTTCACGTGCCGTATTCCACGCTTCATCAGCCGTGAAGGAAAGTACCGGTGCCATCATGGTCATAAGGGCCGGCAGTATGGTATACAGTACTGTCTGCGCACTGCGGCGTTCAGCACAATCCGGTGCAAGCGTGTACATTCTGTCTTTTATTGAATCAAGATAGAAGGCTGAAAGATCAAGATTGCAGAAATCCGCTATGGCCTTTATGGCATTACGAAGATGAAATTCCCTGTACTCCGCAGCTGCTGTATCAGCAGTTGCCGCCAGACGGGCAAGCATATATTTATCCGTATCCTGCAGATTTTCATATGCCACTTTATCCTTTTCAGGATTAAAATCACTAAGATTGCCTAAAAGATAGCGTAATGTATTGCGCACTTTGCGGTATGTATCAACAGGGCCTTTGAGAAGGTTCATGGATATACGTACATCGCCTGAATAATCGCATAGCGCAGCCCAGAGGCGCAGTATCTCGGCACCGAATTTCTTAGTTACCTCCTGCGGGGAAACACTGTTTCCGGCAGATTTATGCATAGGCAGCCCCTTCTCGTCAAGAACCATGCCATGCGTAAGCACAGATCTGAAAGGAGGCCTGCCATTAAGAGCAACAGAAGGTATAAGTGAGGTCTGGAACCAGCCACGATGCTGATCCGAGCCTTCAAGGTACAGATCCACTGGCAGATAATCCCCTTTGCCAAGGTAACCGTTTTTAACCACGGCATACCAGCTGACGCCAGAATCCAGCCAGACATCCATGATGTCTTTTTCCTTACGGAAATGAGTGCAGCCACAGGAACATTTGTGTCCTTCACCCAGGAGCTGCTCTGCTGTTTCGCTGAACCAGAAATCACTGCCTTCCCTGAAAACACGCTCCTCAATGCGTTTCAGCACTTCCGGATTATCATATACTTTTCCGCAATCCCTGCAGTAGAATGCAAGTATTGGCGTACCCCAGTAACGCTGTCTGGAAAGACACCAGTCCGGACGTGTTTTAAGCATTCCCTCCATGCGGGCACGGCCTGATTCCGGCAGCCATCTTACCTTACCAGCTTCCTCAAGCAGTGTATCACGCAGATTATGCAGATCAACTTTCAGGAACCACTGCTCTGTGGCGCGGAAAATAATAGGCTTCCTGCAGCGCCAGCAGTGCGGATAGCTGTGCATTATTTCCTTGAGCCCAAGGAGCAGACCGTCTTTTTTAAGTGTTTCAGCTACAACCGGGTTGGCATCAAAAACCTTCATGCCCTCAAACTCTCCGGCATCAGCATTGTATGTGCCGTCCTCTTTCACCGGGCAGAATACTTCAAGACCCCATTTCTTTCCGGCGAAGAAGTCTTCCTCGCCATGTCCGGGTGCGATATGTACAATGCCGGTTCCTGTTGTCATCTCAACAAAATCCGTGGATATGACTGTACGCGGGAAACGGCGGTGCTCAGGCAGATGCGGCGCAAGGCAATGTGTGTATTTAAGCCCGACAAGGCTCTTTCCCGGAAGTTTTATTCCTTTCACAGCAGAAATGCCTGTGTCTTTGATAAAACTGTCTGCCAGCTTGTCCGCAACAATAAGCCACTGTCCTTCCGATTCCAGTACGACATATTCTTCATCTTCAGCTACAGCGGCAGCCATATTTGAAGGCAGGGTCCACGGAGTTGTGGTCCAT
>CACZRG010000138.1 GCA_902783485.1 uncultured Elusimicrobium sp. | reverse complement strand
TCGCCCTTGTAGATGAATACGACAAGCTGATTGAGGCTTTCAATAAGGAAGCCGGAGTTGAGCTGTAATACGGCTTCATATAAAAGGAACTGAAGATGAGTCTTAAAGGGGTTTTCCCGGTTGAATGCCCGCACTGCGGAGAGAAATTCGAGGCTGACTGCTGGACTATTGTTCATGGTGACCAGGACCCCGAAGTAAAAGAACTCTTCTTCACAGGCGAGTTTGACCTTCTCATGTGCCCGAAGTGTGACACCGTTTTCCGTCATGAGGAACCGTTTGTCTACCTCGAGCCTGAGAAGGAGCTCGTTGTTTTCGTAATGCCTGAGGCATACCGTGCCGAAAAGGACAGATGGATAATGAAAATGCGGGCCGATTTCGAGCAGGTGCGCGAAATGTTTCTCGCAGAACGTGGAACATCAGAACCACGGTGTGTGTTTGGTGTTGAAGGCCTGCAGGACATTCTTGTTTCCGACCGTGACAGGGCGGAAGAAACAGAGGTTATGGAATTTATGGCTTCAGAGGCCGGTTTCCGGGTGCTTTCCGTTATTCCTGAGAAAGCCAGGACGCATGATATACTTTTTTCCCTGCCATTCGCTGGAGGTCTTAACGCGGAATCTGCACGTAAGGCCGTAGCTGAACTTCTTAAAATCAATTCTTTCCTTCCACGTCTGAAAAAGACGGCTGATCTTCTTGAAGGTCTTCCTGGTGAGGAAATACCTTTTATAAAAAAATAATGAGACTGACTCCTCCGGGACATAATTCTTTTATAGATGAACTGTCCATTGAGGCTTTGCGGCAGGGGCTGCGGCTTTATGCCGTGGGTGGCTGCGTGCGCGACTGGCTTGCAGGCCGTCCCTGCGGGGATATTGATTTTCTTGTCAGCGGTCCGGCAGAAGGACTTGCTGTCGCAGTGTGTGCGCGGCACGGAGGAACATGGCAGGTTTTTGGCAGTTTTCAGACAGTAAGATGTTTTACTGCAACGGGGGAACGTATGGATTTCGCGCGTTTCCGGAGGGAAACGTATTCACGTCCGGCGGTGTTGCCGCATACAGAACCTGCCACGACTATTGAGGAAGATCTGCTCCGCCGGGATTTTACCGTTAACGCGATGGCTGTGGAATTAACCGGCAATTCATATGAACTTACTGATTTATATGGCGGAAGGGAAGATCTTATGGCAGGATTGATACGTGTGCTTCACAAACGTAGTTTTACTGATGACCCGACGCGTATTTACCGCGCCGCGCGGTTTGCCGGGCGCTTTGGCTGGCGTCTTTCAGATGATACGGCGGAACTTGCGGCTCAGGCCATAAAGGATGGAATTCCGGGACTGCTTTCACGGGAACGTCTGCGCAATGAACTTGTAAAAATACTTTCGGAAAAAGATCCAGCGCCAGCGCTGGAAATAATTGCAGAAAACGGCAGTGCGGCATTTATTCATCCCTGGCTGCGTTCATTACCAGATATTTCGTCATTTGATGGAATAAACGCACGTATCGCCGCACTTGCCGCTGATATGGGCCTGGAACATGGAATGGAATTCATTTACGGGCTGCGTCTTTCAAAAAAACAGAGCCGTGAAATAGTGGAACTTGCAGGTTTTCCTGTTAAAATGCATAGACGTGGCAGCGTAAGCCGGACGGGATATAAAGGCCCGGTGTCAGCCGTTTCTTCCACCGGAATATCTGCCACGGATTTTTCAGAAGCTGGTATAGGCGTACCGGACGATAAAGATAAAAAAGATGAAAAATAAAATATTTTTTATTCTGTTGTGTGTGGCAGTTTTTTCTGTTTGCCTGACACCTTTGTCAGCGGAGGAAAACAGGGAACTTGAGCCGTATGCCGTACTTGACCATAAAGGCCTTCTTCCTGAAGGCAGTACGCTGTTTAAAAGCCGCCAGTACAAAAATATATTCTGGACGATTAATGACAGCGGCAATACGCCACATCTGTTTGCCTTCGGACAGGACGGAAGCCTTGTTCATCCTGTTTCCGTAGAAAACCCAACCGGAACATACCGGGGTATTCTCGTAAAAAATGCCGGAAACCG
>CACZRG010000137.1 GCA_902783485.1 uncultured Elusimicrobium sp. | reverse complement strand
TCCATTAAAGCCTTTTTTTCTAATTCCTTTTTTTTCTTTGCTTCTTTTTCTTCTTTTCTTTTTTTAGCAGCTTCTCTTTTTTCTTTTAGTTTCTGCTTTCTTTTTTCATTCGCTTCAAATGTCTTTGTTCTTGAATTCAGAAAAGCTCCGGTTTTATTCCTAACTGCTTTAGTCTCTTTGTCTTCTATATTCTGCAAACGTGTATTCTCAGCTTCGTAATTTTCACGTTCAACCATCTTTACTATTTCACTTTCAAACACATCTTCAGTGTTATCTTTTTCCCCCCTTCTCTGCAAAATATCCTGATACTCCCATTTTTCAGAATTCAGCGAATCAGTATATTCATATATCCCGGCTGATAAAGAAGGGGTAATAAAAAAACATGAAACAGCAGTTAATAAAATTTTTTTCTTCATATTTCTATTATATTAAATTCATGAAAAAATCAAAACAGATGAGGCAGTAACAGTATTTCCATCTAAAAAACAAATTAGCAATCTGGACAGGGCCTATCAAAAAAGTATAAATAAAAAAACCTCTGACTACTTATACAGAAGTCAGAGGTATAATCTTTTTTACACCTTAATTATTTTTGTTGGCAGCTGCGGCAGCCTTACCTGCTTTTACACTGTTAACAACCAGTTCAGCAGCAGCCTGATACTGTTCCGGCAGAGACTCAATGGCCAGTTTCTGTGCACAGATTTTGGAAATGGATTTAGCAGATGTTCTGATATTCTGATTATAAATACTTCCATCAGTAAGCATAGCAGTTGCTTCATTAAGCATACAGATCTGCATTTTTTCATTAGCCTGCTGGACGGCTGTTCTTGTGGCAGATGTCGTGACAGTTCCGTCTGCAGTTGTTCCCATAGTAGCGCAGGCAGACATTGCAACAGCGGTAAAAACGAGAGCGATAAGTTTCTTCATTTTAGTCTCCTATTCACATACTTCTAAAATTATTATAACATATTTCAGACATATAAGTAATGACAGTTTTATATCGCGAATTAACGTTGCAGGTGCAGCAGGGGCACCAGACGTAATTTCTCCACCTGATTATGCTTCTCAAAAAAAGCATACAGTTTAAGCTATGAATCTTTGTAACTGCCTAATAAGAACAATAGTAAAAAAGGATAAAAAAAACACAGACTTTCGTCTGCGTTTTTTTATCGGGGTGCCGGGAATCGGACCCGGAACCTTTCGCACCCCAAGCGAACGCTCTACCATTGAGCCACACCCCGTTTCAGGTACACTTTTATTATAACAAATTTTTTTATTCCATTACAAATTCTATTTGCTACGTAACATTTCCATCAGTGCCTGTATTTCCCTTTTTACGTCGAGAAGCATCTCTTTTCTATGTTCAGACCGGACTATATCCCTTTCACCGGAGGAATCTGTGTTTTTTTTACCTGATACAATATTCTTTATTCCTCTTGAAGTATAACCTTTTTTTATCAGGTCCCTTATTAAAGCGCCACGGCGCAGATCCCCCCTTCTGTAACGACGGTGCCCGCTGCTTATGCGCACAGGCATAAGGAGTTTCTTTTTTTCCCAGTATCTGAGTTCGGCCTGACTTACTTCCAATTCCTGTGCCGCTTCTCCTATAGTGAGATATTCGGAAAGATGTCCGGACTCTGAGTCAGTCATTGCTTATTTTTGTAAGATTCTTTGCCGGTTTAAATCGTACGGAAAGTCTGGTTTTTGTAATTACAGTTTCTTTTGTTTTTGGATTCTGCATTGTTCGTGGCAACAGTTCTTTCGGTATAAAAGTGCCAAAATTTGAAATTACAACCTTTTTATTATCTTTCAGCGCTTCTTCTATTATTTCAAATGTCCTGCATACAGCAATACGTGCATCCCTTTCCGTTGGGAAATATATTGAAATACGGCGTATAATATCCATTCTGTTTAAACTTCCGCTTACAGGATCTTCGTCGT
This sequence comes from uncultured Elusimicrobium sp., assembly GCA_902783485.1. Lineage (GTDB taxonomy): Bacteria > Elusimicrobiota > Elusimicrobia > Elusimicrobiales > UBA9959 > CACZRG01. Next base: position 6,910 of record CACZRG010000137.1, on the reverse strand, counting down.
ATATTTCATCTTTTTCTTTCATTATACAGGTATTTTATTCCTCCGGTGAATCGGTACGTTTTTTTCTGAGATTATCTATTATATCTGAAGGTTTGAGATTTATAAGATTCATCCTGAACTGCCTTACCTCATCTTCTGAAATAGGTTTTGCAAGAATCTGTGCTTTCTCAAACACTCTTTCATTTACGAATACCGGACAGCCAAATCTTACGGCCATGGCAAGAGCATCCGAAGGTCTGGAATCCATTTTAAAACTATCATTTCTGCGCCCTGCTTTCCGCTCGAGGAACAGATATGAAAAAAAAGTTTTTCCCTTCATGTCGTTTATGCAAACATTCCTGAGTGAAATACCTGTTTTTTTCAGGAAATTAAACATAAGGTCATGAGTCATAGGTCTCGGAGACGGAAAACCAGAAAGTTTTATCGCTATGGCCTGGGCTTCCGCAGGGCCTATCCATATGGGAAGAATCCTGCTTCCTTTTATCTCGTCAAGAAAAACAATGGATTCAGTAAGGCTTGTGGCTATTGAATATATCCTTACCTCGACACAGCTGCCGTTTTCAACAGGTTCTCCGGTCATATCATATGGTTTTGGTATTTGTTATTTCAGCACTGAATCCGGCAGCTTTCAGTATAGAAACAGGTTCCTTGTTTTCATATACAATCCCGTATATAGCATCGACGACGGGAGAGGGTATATGGTTAACAAGGCAAAGCGCCCTGACATTTTTTATGGCTTCCCGGCCTTCAACAACTGTTTTTATTTTTTTTAGTGCCTGCTCCGGCGAAAGTCCCTTGCCTATTTCCCTGCCAAAACGGAAGTTGCGGGATTTGGCAGAAGTAGCTGTGAGCATAAGGTCACCTATTCCTGTAAGTCCCCACGCAGTCTCCGGCCTGCCTCCCATTGTAGTTATTATGCGGTGCAGTTCATTTGCACTCTCGATAATAAAAGCCGCCTCGCTGTTCTTGGCAGCCTGCGAAAGTCCATCGATGATCCCGCTTCCTACAGCATAAGCATTTTTAAGAGAACCGCCAAGTTCTGCGCCAAGTCTGTCTTCGGAAATTTCTATTTTCAGAGGACCACCGTCTATTATTTCCGCTGCTTTTTTTACCTCATTAATATTTTTTCCCGCAAGTACAACTTTCGTAGGTGCTCCTGCGGCAACTTCAACAGCAAAACTCGGCCCGGTGAGAATCATTATCCTGTCTTCAGTTCCTGGAAGTTCTTCACCGATAACCTGACATACTGTTTTAAAAGTCTCGGTCTCTATACCTTTGGAAAGTGCGACAATATACGGTATTTCTCTGCCTTCAAGAAGTTTCTTTATCTCCCTAATGGTTGTTCTTATAAATCTGGAATCGATGGCTACTATTATAAGATCAGGATTCTGTATTGCCTTTTTTAAATCCGTGTAAATTCTAACATCATCAGGAAGATTGTAAAAAGGAAGCATTGGATGCGTACGGTTCTGCTGGATAAAATCGGCAGTTTCCTTATTAAATTCCCATGCGCGCACATCATATTCTTTTTCTGCCATGAGACCGGCCATTGTTGTGCCCCATACACCGGCTCCTATAACAGCTACTTTAATTTTTTTTGTCATTTTTTCTCTTCCGTATTCTGCTGCTTCTTATATGAAAGTTCCTTACCACTCAGAATTCTTTTGATATTGCTGATATGTGTACAGAAAATGAGTATGCACACGCACAGCGCAAGTATTGTAAAAGGTTTCTGATAAGGTTTTGAAAAGAAGAAACAGAAAAAAGGCAGTACCACGGAGGCGGCCATTGATCCGGCAGATATATGGCTGGTAACTGCAACCACTATCCCGAACACGGCAAAGGCCATCACGAGCGGAACAGGGAGAAGCGCCGCAAATACACCTGCAGATGTGGCCACACCTTTTCCTCCCTTAAAATTAAGGAACACGGTCCATATATGTCCACAGATCGCAAGCGCACCTACGGTGACAGGAATCCACCAGTGTCCGCGGCTGAACCATTCGGTATTGGCCGGATCAAACATAAAATGCACTGCAATCCATGTAGGCAGAAAGCCCTTCATAAAATCTACAAGCAATGTAAGCAGTCCAGCCGCCTTGCCAAGATTTCTAAGAACATTTGCAGTTCCTGGATTTCCGGAACCTACTTTGCGTATGTCAATACCGTTCATACGGCCTATAATATATCCTGTGGGAATTCCACCTAAAACATAACTAAGTACAAAAAGAAAAGCTATCTCTAAATGTGTCATATTTATTATTATATAAAAATAAAACTGCCGTTTTCTGAAAGACTTTATTCAGAAACTTTCTTCCGCTGATAGAAGCCGTTTACGGAATCTGGCGTAATTTTCTTTTGTGGCCCTGAAGGTGACTATGGCGCCATTTTCAATATATTCAGTTCTGCCAACAAGACAGCATGAATACAGAAACTGTATAAGATTCTTTTTTTCCAAAGGAATTGTCTCTGTATATTCCTGCCAGCGTTCTGACAGTGCTTTTTCGCATTTCCCCAGAAGTTCCGGTATGCCTTCGCCTGTAACTGATGAAATAAAAACCGGACGCAGACTGACCGGAGCCCAGGCGCGGATACGGTCTTTTACAGCATCAAGCTTGTTGAACACATTAATAACCGGTATATTTCCCGCCCCTATTTCCTTAAGTGTCTTTTTTACAGCCTCATGCTGTAGTTTAACTTCCGGTGATGAATAGTCATGCATATGAAGAATAAGATCACTGTAGTGAATTTCCTCAAGTGTTGCACGGAAAGCAGCAATAAGAGTATGTGGCAGTCTCTGTATAAAACCTACCGTATCGGTAAAAAGCACATCTCCACCGGAAGGCATATGAACCCGTTTTACCGACGGATCAAGAGTGGCGAACAATTTATCGTCCGCATATATGCCGTGCCGGTCTTTTGTAAGATAATTCAGGAAAGTTGATTTGCCGGCATTGGTATATCCGACAACAGAAATCTGAGGCAGTGGCACAGAAATTCTTGAAGCCCTCTGTATTTTTCTTTCTTTCTTTATTTCCTCTATCTCTTTTTTTAAATCATTTATCTTGTCGCGTAGAACACGTCTGTCATATTCTTTTTTTCTTTCACCGGCGCCACGGCCACCTATAACGCCGTGCTGCTGATCCATGCTTAACCCCCGCCCTGTAAGGCGGGTAAGATCATACGAAAGTTCCGCAAGCTGGGCCTGAAGCCTTCCTTCGCGTGTTTTTGCCCTGTCTGAAAAAATCTCTATAATAAGCCTTGTCCTTGTGGAAACCATTATTCCACCGAAGGCCTTCTCAAGATTTCTCTGTTGCGCCGGAGATAATTCCTCGTCGAATATTATCACGTCTGCACTGTTTTCCACGGCAAGTATTCTTATTTCCTCTATTTTACCGCTGCCTATCAGAGTGGCCGGATTACGCTGATTCAGTTTTACAGTTACGGTGCAGGCTGTTTCTATACCAGCCGTCGACGCCAGTCTTGAAAGTTCTTCAACTGAAATCAGAAGTCCGTCGGAACCATGCCGCTTAAATCTTATGGAAACAAGAACCGCTTTCATGAATTTATTATTTCTTCTGCGAGAGCCGAAACGTTATAATCAGTTTTTTTACTGAATTCATATTTTTTTATATTATGATAACGATTAAACCATGTGTTCTGCCTTTTGGCATAGGCAAGAGATACATTTACTATCATCTGAACAGTCTCATGTCTTGAACGCACTCCGTGAATATAATCTATCATTTCCGGATAACCGAGAGAACGGAGGCCGGGACAGTCCTGCGGATAGCCTTCATCAAGAAGAACCCTTATTTCCTTTTCCCAGGCATCGAAATGATCAAGTGTCCTTTCTTTTACTCTTTCCTGAAGACATTCCTTGCTCCAGCGCAGAAATATGAATTTTCCTTCGCTGACCGGGAGTGAATTGAAAAATCTGCCAGACCACACTTTTGACGCCGGGCGGCCCGTAAGACGTGATATTTCTATTGCACGTATTACACGCTGAACATTGTTTACAGGTATTTTTTCCGCTGTCTCCGGATCAATCGCCTCAAGCGCAGCATGAAGCGCAGCCCGGCCTTTTTCGGAAGCGATAAGATTAAGTTCTGCCCTTATCTCCGCATTTGCCGGTGGAAGTTCATCTATACCATTCCAGAAGGACTGTATATACATTCCGGTTCCGCCAGCTATTACCGGTACATGGCCGCGCGCCCGTATTTCATTCATCGTGCGTTTTACGTCGCGTACATAAGTTCCCACATCATATCTTACAAGTGGATCTATGAAATCAAGGAAATGATAAGGAATGCCTTCTACAAAATAAAGTCGTGAACCATCCTCTGTTTTTCTCCATTCACCTGCAGGTTTTGCAGTGCCGGCTTCAAGTTTTGTAAAAATCTGTTTTGAATCAGCGGAGATAATCTCCCCCCCAGTTTTTTTTGCTATTTCCAGAGCCAGTCCTGTTTTGCCTGAGGCATTAGCTCCCATTATAGTTATCGGCTTCATAACTTCCATATTGCTGTGAATACAAAAATCAATACCGGCTTCCCATGCCGCCAAAGTTTTTCTCGAAAAAAAGGACAGAAAGCCTCATGACGAGGCTTTGCTCTGTCCTCTTCACAATTCTGTTCCCTTCAATTATTTCTTGAAAAGGGAATCGTCTTTCTGCGGTTTGTTGCAGAGTCCGGAAGCCTTACATGTTTCCGAGCACACGTCCGGCAGTTTAAGCTGGAAGCGGGTATCGCAATCGGCAAAATCTTCGGCCATTTCATTTATGACTTTCTTGTCATGGTCGCTGATCTGTGTAAAGGCTATACCGGTCATATATACACCGCTCTTTTCCTTTACCCATGCTATGCGTCCGGTAACGGGGAAACCGTTTTTCATTCCCGCCAGCTGCAGAACAATATTGAGTTCCTTTGATTTGGGTGGCAGTGCAAATGTGATAAGACGCATTCCACCAGCAGAAAGATCTGCGAGAATAGCCGGCTGAGGCACTGTTTTGCCGTCGGCTTCCTCAGCGAAGAACTCGATTTCCACAGGCTCAAGTATTCCATTGAGCATTGGCAGACGCACATGAGCACGTCTTTCTTTGATCACTTTGTTTTTCTTTGTCATAAAATTACCTTTCCATGTAAAGTGTTTCTTTCAGCAGACAGAATCTCAACTTTTCTTATTGAGCCTGGTGCGGTTTCACTGTTGATTCTAACGGCCATATTTGATGAAGATCTGCCAAAATCAGGCGTCTCGAACATCACTTCTTCTATTTTACCAATTCTTTCACGCAAAATCACGCGGGAATTTTTTTTAACCGCTTTAAGCAGAATGTCAAGACGCGATTCCATTATCTTCTCGGATATGTCTGCAGCCATTTCAGGTCTGTCCGTTCTCGGTGAATATTTAAAGCAGAAAGCAGCAGTAAATCCGGCTTCCTCCACAAGGCGCAGAGTCTCCTGGAAATCCTCTTCGGTTTCTCCGGGATAACCTACTATGAAATCGGTAGTGAATGACATATCCGGTACTTCAGCCCGCAGTTCTGCAAGCAGTTCCAGATACTGCTGATGAGTATATCCTCTACGCATAAGTTTCAGTATCCGGTCAGAGCCTGACTGTACAGGAAGATGAATATGCCTTGCCAGCCTGCTGTTCTGTTTCAGAATCCGCTTGAAATCCCTATCAAAATAAAGAGGGTGCGGGCTCATAAAGCGGAGTCTTTCCAGTCCTGGCAGAACAAGTATCTCCTCAAGCAGATTTGAAAATGTGAAACCTGAAAGCCTGTATGAATTAACAGTCTGCCCTAACAGAACCAGCTCCCGTGCGCCGGCAGCAAGTTTTTCCTTCGCATCCTTTATTATTTCTTCTCTTGAGATAAAAGTGGCAGGGCCCCTTACCGAAGGGACTATGCAGTAACTGCACCGGTGTGAACAGCCACGCATTATTGTAACATAAGCAGTAAGAGGGGATCTGTAAATATTTTCCGGTCCGGTGTTCTCCGGTATTTCTTTTTTTCCTTCCTCGCCTGAAATTTTATTTTTCCTGTATACCGAATCAAGCAGACGGTCAAAATTTTCTATACTTCTGGCTCCGGTTATTTCATCTACATAAGGGAAACGTTTTTTTATTTTTTTTGCGCCTATTCTCTGGGCCGCGCAGCCTGTGACAAAAAGTTTTCCCTCAGGGTGTGATTTTTTCCAGTATTTAAGCCGTCCTATCTGCGAAACAGCCTTGTCTTCCGCCAACTGTCTTACAGTGCATGTGTTTACTATAACAGCATCCGCCTCATCAAGTTTATCAGCAAGTGAAAAACCACGGCGGCGGAACAGCCTTGCCATATATTCGGAATCCGCCTCATTCATCTGGCAGCCGAATGTAATTATGAATAATTTTTTATTCATCGGTATATTTTACAAAATTATGCCTTGTAATTATTAAAGTCATTTCTGTGTGCGGATTAATGCGCCACACAATCTATTATTACTTAGTATACCTCCGTATGCAGGCCTGATTTTATGTTAAAATCTTAATATGAAGAAAATACTTGTAACCGCTTTTGAACCTTTCGGGGGACGCAGCACGAACACAACACTGTTTATACAGAAAGCCATGCCTTCTTCTGTATGTGACTGCAGGATTTTAAAAAGTATTATTCCTGTAAGTGGCAGGGAAGCCGGAGAAAAAATAAGAAAACTGCTCCGTAGACACAGGCCGGACTTCGTACTTTCATTCGGTCTTGCTGCCGGAGAAACCGCGGTGCGCATTGAAAGGTTTGGACTGAATATAAAAGATTATGGTATAAAAGACAATAGTGGCGACTGTCCTTCCGGTGAAAAAATATGCAACGGTGGCCCCGCGGCTTATTTTGTTACAATTCCACCGGAAAAAATCGTCGCTGCACTGCTTGAAAATA
>CACZRG010000136.1 GCA_902783485.1 uncultured Elusimicrobium sp. | reverse complement strand
TTAAGAACAGCCTTAAGCCGGTCCTCGAATTCACCACGGAATTTAGCACCCGCAAGCATGGAGCCGAGGTCAAGAGCCACAAGACGCTTGTTTTTAAGATTTTCAGGAACCTCCCCCGCAACTATTTTCTGGGCTATGCCTTCAACTATTGCTGTTTTGCCCACGCCGGGTTCCCCTATAAGCACAGGATTGTTTTTCGTTCTGCGCGACAGAACCCTTGTTACACGCTTAACCTCTTCATCACGGCCTATAACCGGGTCGAGTTTTCCTTTACGCGCAGCTTCAGTAAGGTCTCTGGCATATTTATCCAGTGCCTGGAATTTAGCCTCAGGGTTCTGGTCAGTAACACGCTGATTTCCACGCACGGACTGCAGCGCCTTGAGTATGGAGTCACTGGACATACCGTTCTGTCCCAAAACGGTTTTTACTTCACCATCAACAGATGCGGCGGCAAGCAGCAGATGTTCAGTAGACACATATTCATCCTTGAACCGGTCCATTTCCTGAAAGGCGGCTTCAAGGACTTTTTTCAGGTCCTGCGAAAGATAACGGTCACCCCCAGTTGTTTTGGGCAGTCTTTCACAGATTTTTTCTGCGTCAGAAACAAGCCTTTTCAGATCTGCGCCTGTTTTTTTTACAATATCGGGGACAAGGCCATCCTGCTGATGAAGCAGTGAAAGAAAAAGATGCACAGGGCGTATTTCAGGATTGCCAAACTTTTCCGCGAAATCCCCGCAGGCCTGAACCGCCTCCTGCGCCTTAACTGTAAATTTTTCTGGTCTTATGCTCATAATGTATACTCCTTTAACGGATCACTCTGATCCCGTTTGCATAAAGTATACATCGTTAGCAGTCTTTTGTCAAGAGTGCTAATTATGTTTTTTTATTCACATTTTTCCGTCGTGAATGAAATTTATTTTTTCTTACCGGCAGATTTTTTTACTGCTTTTGTCCTTGGTTTTGCAGGGGTTCTGGAAACCCTGTATTTTTTTGAACCTGCACGCCGCGTAGCCCTGCGTTTTACGGCTGCCCGTTTTTTGCTCTTCTTTTTTCGGCGGGTCTGCTGCCAGTATCTCACGGATCCCACATCAACATGAACAAAACCAGTATATGGATAATAACCTACGCCTCCGGCATATTTCTTTCTTGCGAAAGTGCTTATCTGGGAAGATTTATAACCCGGTATACGTATATCTGCCGCCCAGCCCAGAATATGAAGGCTGTTTTTGGCCGCTCCCTTTATTTTTCTGTTGTATTCCGGCGTACGGTAGCCGCTCAGCACAGTTATGCCTTTTTTACCGAAATGATCCTCTATTGCATCCAGAAGCTCTACCAGCTTTACGGCTATGTCTCTTTCGCTGTTGTCTTCATAACAGCGCATTATATGATTGATTTTGTCAAGGGCAGCCTGATCATATGAACCATCTTTATTACGGTATGTTACGGTTATTACTTCCTTTGATTCGTTTCTGCGTATTGTTATCGACCCGTTGCCACCAAAATTCTGTGGTGCCGGGGCAGGAGGTATATAGCCCTCACTTATGGAAAAAACCTCGTCCCCTTCTTTTTCCGCCTCTACAATTTCCATCTGCGTCAAAGGCTGTTCATCAGCAGGCAGATCGTCTTTATGCTCTTCCTCAGAATCCTGTCCTGTTTCTTTTTCAGGTATGTTTTTTTCCATGGCTTTTGATTCAGCCGCAATTTCAGCCGGTGACTTGTCTGGAAAATCTATATGAACAAATTTATGCTTCTTACTGCCCATACAGCCGGCAAGCAGAATTACAATGGATAAAATAAACAAACGGAACGTCATTCTATTATTATATATTTTTCAGAAAAAAAGGGGGGCCGGACTGAGTGACGCGTGGCGCGTCGTTTTTTAGGGTTTGGGTTGGGGGTTTTGGGAAATACAGTCCGGCCCCGGGATCGGTATGCAGGGCCTTACCTGGTCCTGACTTCAGACAGAATCAAAGAACATTCATATTGTCTGCTGTATATATTATAGCATTTTTTTTGAAAAAACAAACTTTCTGACTAATATTTTTTAGACTTTGTTAAAGGAAAGTATTGATACAGTATATTTATAGTAGTACTGCTTATATTTACAGGATTCAGGAAATAAAAAAGCCGTTTCCTTACTATAGAAGAGAAACGGCCTGTATTCAGTTAACTGCGCGGAAAGGGACTCGAACCCTTAAAGCCTTTCGACCATACGGTCCTGAGCCGTACGCGTCTACCAGTTCCGCCACCCGCGCTTATGTGTATGGTTGGGATAGGATTCGAACCTATGTAGGGCAGGGCCCGACGGTTTTACAGACCGTTGCTTTTGACCGCTCAGCCACCCAACCATTGGGTGTCATATAAATAACTGACAACTACAACGTAAATAGTATAGCATATAAACCCGCCTTTGTAAAGATTAACACTGTTTCAGGTCAGGCAGATTTTTTTACAATTTATGTGTCCTGAAAAACTCCAGCAGTTCCTTTCCGTATGAATTCAGCTTTTCAGGTGAAAGTCCTTTTATTTTCTTAAGATCATCCATAGTCCGTGGCTGGGCGAAAGCAAGTTTTTCCAGAAGTGTATTCTCAAGAACCGTTTCTGGCAACATTCCCCTTTTACCGGCTATTTCCTTACGCCATTTTTTCATTGCAAGGAAACGCACACGGACAGATTCCATCTTTCCATATCTGTCTTCACGGCCCAACGGTTTAAGCACAGGTTTTTTTCTGCATTCGATTCCTTTTCTTATGGCAGCTCTTATCCATTCCCCGTAATTGTTCAGTACATAATCTGATGAACCGCGGAAAGAGGCAAGATTCTCAAGCGCTTCCGTAGGCGCCGCGGAAAGCCGCAGCATATAATCCTGACTCAGTATTTTAAAGGGAGGCATATCTTTTCTTATTGCGGCCTCCTCGCGCGCTATATAAAGTTCCCTCAGCACCGCAAGGCCAAGTCCGTTCAGTTTTCTTGCCCCATGTATATTCTGATATTCATCCTTGTCAAATGACGGATGTGGCTGTGGAACAACTTCGGCTATATGCGCAAAATGCTCCATGGCCTCATCAAGTTTTCCCTGCTGAAGAAGCTCCTTTCTGATTACATCCCGCAGACGTTTAAGATAAATCGTGTCTCCAGCTGCATAATCAAGCATTGGTTTTGTAAGGGGTCTCTTTCCCCAATCGGCTTTCTGGTATTTTTTATCCATGACTATGCCGAAATAATGATTTACCAGGCTGTCCAGTCCACAACGCTGAACACCAAGATACTTCGAACCTATCATTACATCGAAAATATTGACAAAACGGCACTTTGCCGCGCTTTTAAGAACACGTATGTCGGAATCCGCCGAATGAAATATCTTTTCAACTTTCGGATCGGCAAAAATAGGCAGAACAGGTTTTAGATCAACCGCCAGCATATCCACAACGGCATTTATACTTTCGGTAGAAATCTGAAGTACACAAAGTCTTTCCCTGTAGGCAAACAAACTGTTTGATTCTGTGTCTATGGAAAGATACGGATGAGCAGCTATGCTTGAGCACAAGGCATTAAAATCTTTCTGATTATTAACAAATGCATAACTCATAAAATATAATATATCATATTGGAAAAGGCCCGTATTACAGAAATACAGGTAATTAATGAAATGCCGACGATTCTTTTCAACAAGCCTTATGGAGTTCTGTCACAGTTCACACCGGCGGACGGGCATCGCGCCCTGTCTGATTTCGGACTGCCCGGAAAGGTTTATCCGGCAGGCCGGCTTGATGCTGACAGTGAAGGGCTGCTGCTGCTTACTTCAGACGGCAGACTACAGTCATATATTTCTGAACCAAGACACAAACAGCCAAAAACATACTGGGCACAGGTTGAAAGAATCATAACAGAGGAAGCTCTGGAAAAACTGCGTATTGGAATAATGCTAAAGGACGGAATAACACTTCCATGTGGCGCGGAAAAAATGGAGGAACCGGATATTCCACCGAGAACACCCCCAATACGTACAAGAAAAACAGTGCCTGTATGCTGGGTAAGGATAGTGCTTAAGGAAGGACGCAACAGACAGGTACGTCGAATGCTGGCGGCTGTCGGTTTTCCGGTACTAAGACTGATACGGTACTCAATAGGGAATTTCAGCCTTGACGGCCTGAAACCTGGTGAATGGCGTGAATTAAGCAGGGAGGAGCTGCGTAAAATATGAGCGGTAAAACAGGATTTATAGGACTTGGCATAATGGGCAGCCGCATGGCCGCCAATCTTGTGAAAAAAGGTTTTGAGGTATGCGTATACAACAGAACCAGGGAAAAGACAGAACCTTTTAAACAGCAGGGCTGCGGTGTTTCATACACACCCAAACAGCTTGCCGGCTGGTGCGATACACTTATAGTGATGGTTTCCGATCCGGCAGCAGTGGAGGCTGTAATGGAAGGTGAAAACGGTGGTTTTGCCGGGCTTTCAAAAGGAAAAACCTTAATAAACATGAGCACGGTGTCACCGGAATTCACAAGACAGCTTGCCGATAAATGCGCAAAATCAGGAATAAATTTTCTGGACTGCCCTGTATCCGGTTCAAAACCGCTTGCCGAGGCCGGTACTCTGGTCATACTGGCAGGCGGCTCCGCACAGGATATAAAAAGGAACGAGAAACTTCTTCTGTCCATGGGTGGAAAAATCATTCATGCCGGTCCGGCGCCAGCAGGTTCATACCTGAAACTCTGCGTGAATCTTGTAATGGGCCATATGACATCTGCCATAGCGGAAGGAACATCATTTGCAGAAGCATGCGGAGTAAATCCTGCACTCGTATTTGACACGCTTGAAGCTAATCCGGCTCTGCAGTGCCGATATTTCAATATGAAGCGGCAGCCTCTGCTGGAAAAGAAATTCACCCCGGCATTTCCCTTAAAACATATGCTTAAGGATGCCAGGTTCATAATGTCCGTGGCGGAGCAGAAAGATATAGACATACCGGTCACATCAGCTGTTCTTGAAATCCTTGAGAAAAGTGCGGAAAAAGGACACGGCGACGAAGATATAAGTGCAATGTATGAAGGTCTCGAAATCCATAAAAAGTAAAGTAGCATTTCTGCTGGGAAAAATCCTGCTTTTCGCTGACTGGTCTCACAGACACAGAAAAATAATACTGCCTGTAATGGGCGTGCT
>CACZRG010000135.1 GCA_902783485.1 uncultured Elusimicrobium sp. | reverse complement strand
GCTCTTGTGGGACAGGCTTATGGACGTGGCGATTATGAGCATGTACGCGTTATTGTCAAAAGAGGCTGCCAGATACTTTCAACATTGCTGCTGCCCATGGTGCTGTGTTTTATTTTTATTCCAGGAACAATAGGAAACATTCTCAACCCGGACCCGGCAGTAGTAAGACACGTGGCCGACTATCTCTTTGTCATCGGTCTTGGCGAACTTATTCTTGGCTGGGAACTTATGTTCCAGGGAGCGTTCAACGGTCTTGGGCTGTCAAAAATATATATGCCGGTTCTGCTTCCGCTTACAATAGTGCGCCTGCCTGCCGCTTATCTTTTCGCAGTCACTCTCGGCTTTGGAACAATGGGAATATGGTCCGTGGTAACTGTTACAACCATAATGAAAGGCGGGCTTCTGTGTCTGCTTTTCTTCAAAGGGAAAGCAGTACGCGGTCTTTTGGCTAAGAAGCCTGATACCATTTCCTGAATCTGTCTGCTGTAAGCAGTAAAAAAGACCGTTTTCTTTTCGTACGGATTACAATCTGTTAAAATATAATCAGCCCCATAGAGCTGTCATGTCTCGCGGAGGCAAAGGAATTCCAGAATGAAAATAATTTTTTCCCTGCTTTCAGTATTTCTTGTATCTGTTCTGATGATTTCATGTGGAAAGGACAATTCCGCAGATAATGGCAAAAACAACAGTGTACCGGAATTTGAGACAATCACCATGGAAGAGGCAATGTCCCGTATGAAAAACGAAAAGGATTTTATACTTCTTGATGTCAGGCGTGAGGAGGAATTTTCGGAAGGACATATTCCGGGAGCAGTGCTGCTTAGCAATGAGAAAATCAGTCCTGAAAAAACAGATAGTATTCTGAAAGACAGAGAGCAGCAGGTTTATGTATACTGCCGCAGTGGCAGGCGCAGCAGAAACGCGGCGGAAAAGCTGGCGGCATATGGGTATAAGAAAGTCACAAATATAGGTGGGATTCTTGATTATAAAGGACCACAGGAAAAATAATAATCCAACGGATTTTTATTCTTTGCAGTGTTATTCAGGATTATTCACGGCCTTATCCGCGGCAGCTGCTTTCTGCCTGCGCAGTTCTTCTTTCCTTAGCAGTTTTTCCCTGACCTTCGGATTGTCTTCCCTGCGGTGATGATGCTGCCGGCTGTAGCCAAGCTGTATTTCCACCATGCGGTTGAAAATGTCCAGCAATGCCTCTTTTTCTCCGCATTGCGGTATTATGCCGTTTTCCTCCGCCTCTTTCAGCAGGTAATAGATTGATTCTATCGTTGATACGCAGTGTTTTTCCGGCTGCCTTTTTATGCGGAAATTGGACAAATATGAATGTTCAAAGGAAATGCACTGTAATTTTTTCAGGTTCTGGCTGTGAAACATCATGCTTCTGGCTCCGCGCCATGTTCCATCAATTACGAAAATATAAAGAGGTTTCTCCGGATAAGAAATGCCTTTGTATGCGGAAGAATCTGTTTTAATGCATTCTGTTCGTGCGGCTTTAAGCCGGGCGAATGTTACTGCGTTTTTTCCGGGGTATAAAATGAGTTTGTCCGTTTTTTCATCATTGATAATTTCATTTACACGCCGGTCTTCAGTAAAATCATTACCTGTTATTATTTCAGAATTTTTTAAAGTCAGATGAGCAAGCCTTCCACTGCCGGTGCGCTGATATTTGGCTTCTGCCACGGACATAAGAATAACAAAGTGAAAAGGATTGTCAAACTGCTTTATGTATCTGCAGAGACAATGCTTTTTCGCACGGCGGCATACCGGGCATTCCTCACGATATTTTTCCTGTGGAATACAGTCCTTGAGCATAATATAATTTTATCAAAACAGGAATGATTTTATGCAGTATGCGTATTAACACTGCATTTAACCGTTTAATGAGCCTCACGCTACACATGCAGAACTAATTTATGAAGCAGTTTTTCCGTGAAAGCAGTTTAATATAATTTATATAATCTAAATAGTGTCACAACATATTTTATTATGAAAAATTTCATGCTTGTTCTCACCCTGCTGTTTACTTTCGGTGCTGCTGCCATATTCGCAAAACATGCGGCAGATTCAGGAAATGCAGCCCCGGAATGTAATGGCTGCCCCTATGAGAACAGTGCTGTCGAAGAAGAGCATATCAGTTACGAGAACTGTCCTTACGGCGAAGAATATGCCAGAAGGCGTGCGGCAGAAGAAGCAGTAAAAAGAAACATGAATGAACTGCGGAGACTGAATAAAGAAGGCGGCAGCACGGAAGAGGCGGTAAATGCCGCCGAAGACAATATCGAGGCTGCTGTTGAGGAAGGACTTTCCAGCGCAAATACCGGCGCGGATTATGGTCTTAACTCACCGCACAGCCATTCAGAAGATACAGATGAACATAATAAAACATCTTCTGCTGCGGCTGATTCCACTGATTCTATTGATGAAGGATTTTAGTGCAGAAAACGTAATTCCGGTAATATTTACAGGAAATTATGAGTTTTAATTTCAAATAAACATTATTTGCAGGTGTAATAAAATGATAAATGTTTTAAGAGGTTTCAGAGACATACTTCCTCCGGATTCGGAGGGTTTTGCGGCCATAGAGGCGGAAGCGAGAAAGGTTTTTGCGCTTTACGGTTTCCGTGAGCTGCGTATTCCGACACTGGAAAAAAAAGAGCTTTTCATAAAATCAACAGGCACTACCACGG
>CACZRG010000134.1 GCA_902783485.1 uncultured Elusimicrobium sp. | reverse complement strand
TGAAACAAAAACACTTATACTATTGGCAGTAGCAACGAGTATAGACTCACTTGCTACAGGCATAAGTTTTCTAGGCATGTCTGTGCCTATAGTACAGGCCTCACTACTTATTGGTATTACAACTTTTTCAATATCACTTTCTGGTGTAAAAGCAGGAAATGCCGGTCTTGGCTTTTTAGGAAAAAAAGCAGTACGAAAGCCACCCATGGAGCATAGGCTGAAATGATGTTCCTGAATCCGAATCCGGCAAGCCAGCCGGCACATGGCATCAATGCCTGGAAAATTCCGAAAAACGCGGCCATTTTCAGGGCTTTTTTCCAGCTGAAAGGTTTAAGAAATATACCGGCTGCTATAGAAACAGCAAAAGCATCCATTGAAAGCCCTATGGCGATAAGAAACAGTTCCGGAAAAGACATAAATAAATTATACAAAAAACTATTTCCCGCTATAAAAATGATAAGATAATCAGTAGGAGCATATTTATATGAAAACAGTAAAGAAAATTCTTATCGGTCTCGGTATTTTCATAGTGCTTGTATGGGCCTTTTTCTTTTTCGCTTTTGATCCTCTTCTGAAGAGGGGAATAATAATAGCCATACAGTCGTGTACCGGTGCCAGGGCGGAGATTGCCTCGCTTAAAACAAAATTTCTGCACCCTATGCTTGAAATACGTGGTCTTGCCGCAGCCAGTGCAAGTGACGAATTCAAAAACTATGTTGAATTTGAAAAACTGAAATTTGATGTGGAGGGGATGCCTCTTCTGAAAAAGAAATTCATCGCAGATGAGGCCTCGCTTACAGGACTCCGCTTTGGCACCCCACGTAAAACCTCAGGCAGAATGCCTGAGGGTACAAACAAACTGAAAAAACTAAATAAAGCCGCGTCGGACTATGTGGAGAATATGAAGAATGAAACAAAGTCCTATACGCTTGAAAGAAAGGAACAGCTTAAAGCGGATTTTACTGTAAATCCGGAAGAACTTGAAACTGTCAGGCTGGCCAGAAGTCTGGAAGAGGAATATAAAAAAACATATGCTAGTATTTCTTCTGGCATATCGGAGGAAAAATACAAGGCGCAGATTGAGGAAATGAAAGCGCTCTATGCATCAGCCAGGCAGGAAAATAATTTCCTGAAGCAGGCAAAGGCATATTCAGATGTGGCAAAAAAAGCCAAGGAGATCAAGAGTTCTTTTGAGGCTGACAAGCAGTCGGTAAAAGATGCCATGGCGAACGCAAAAGCCTCCATGAAAAAACTTGATCAGGCCAAAAAAAACGATCTTAAGAACCTTACAGCACAGATGAAACTTCCTTCTTTTGATGCTGAATCCATAGCCAAAATGGTAGCCGGACCAGCCATGTCGGATAAGGTTGAGCTTGCTTTTGGTATGATAGAGACTGCGAAGAAATATATGAAGGCTGATGGTGAGACAAAGGAGGAACCGGAAGCGGCGGAGGAGAAACCTGCCGTTAAGGATAATTCCGGGCTGCCGTCCTTTGTAATAAAGAAAATGCAGCTTTCCGGTGAATTCGGTCAGAAAAGTCCACTTGCCTTTGATGGAACTGTAAATAATTTCACTACAGAGCCGGGAGTATGGGGAAAACCCATAAAAGCCAAAGTAAATGGCTCGCAGGGGAAGAAAAGTCTTGATTTCAACAGTGCCGTGCGTGTTGCCGGCGGGCAGTTCCTTACGGATTCCGTTTTCTCTTTCAAAGGCGCGGATATAAGCGCATTCAGATTCGGCAGCGAAAATTCACTGCTGGTTAGTGTTGCGGATTCGCTTGGTGATTTTTCCGGAAAACTCAAAACAGAAGGAGCAAAGCTGAACGGGAACGCCGATTTAAGTCTTTCCGGTACAACATTTACACCGTCTTCGGAAAAACTTGAAGGAACTGTCAGATCTGTTGTTGAGTCTACATTCAGGACAATGAAAAATGCAAAAGTGGGTGTGAAAATATCAGGTGAATATCCCACTCCGTCGCTCGGGCTTACAACTGATATTGCGTCGCAGTTATCCAAAGGACTGCAGAAGGCAGCCGGAGATGAAGTAAAGAAAGCGACAGAAAAAGCAAAAGCAAAACTTGAGGAGGCCGTAAAGCCGTACACTGACAAACTGCTTGGGATAACCTCGGAGAATGAAGGACAGATAAACGCTGCGCTTGCGTCGTTGCAGTCAATGATAACGAAAGAGACCGCAGCTGTTTCAAAGAAGTAAAGAATTTTAAAACAGTAAAATAAAAACAGTTTAGCATTGAACAGGAGATAACCATGGAGATAAAAAAAATCGGAATAGCCGGAGCCGGGATAATGGGCTCATCCATGGGGCAGATTTTCGCCCTTTATGGCTATGATGTTGTTATTTATGACCTTTTCGAGAAAGCTCTCCCGACGGCAAAGGCCAGGATAAGCCAGGCTCTTGACGCAATGCTGGCCAAAAAAGAGATAACCGCGGAACAGAAAGAGCAGACCATGGGCAGGCTTGCGTTCACGGCGGACATGGGCGGCTTCAGGGACTGCGATTTCCTCGTGGAATGTGTAGTCGAGGACATGAATGTAAAGCATGATTTCTTCAAAAAGCTGTCCGGCATAATGAGGGAAGATGCAATAATCGCCACGAACACATCCGGCCTTTCCATAACGAAGATTGCGGAAGCCGTCAAAAACCCGGAAAGATTCGCCGGAATGCACTGGTTCAATCCGCCGCATATAATTCCTCTCATAGAGGTAATCAAGGGTGACAGGACTGCTGACACCACAGCCGATATTATTTATGACATTTCCCTTAAAATAGGCAAAAAGCCGATAAAGGTGAACAAGGATGTTCCCGGATTTATCGCCAACCGGATACAGCTGGCTGTTATGCGCGAATGCGTGCATATGCTTGAAAACGGAATTGGCACGGCGGAGGATATAGACAAGTGCATGAAATACGCTCTTGGATTCCGCTATGCCTGCATAGGGCCTTTTGAGGTGGTTGACTTCGGTGGGCTTGACACTTTCTATCATGTCGCGGATTATCTTTGGGAAGACCTTTCCGATGCGAAAAAGCCTTACGGCCTGTTCAAGGAACTTGTAGACGGTAAGAACCTTGGCGTAAAGACAGGCAAAGGCTTTTATGATTATTCCGGAGACAAAGCAAAAAAAGCCCTGGACCGCAGGGACAGGCTGTTCCTTACGCTGAAAGAAGCAAAACTGGAAAATTAAGCTCTGTCTCTGTTAATTTCCGGCGCCGTCAGTGTGCAAGCGGGCGGCGCTTTGTGCAAAATAATGCTGTAAAACAGTTGTCCGGAATTTTGCCTTGCATAAGGCATAAGGACATCAGAATGTACGGAGATTGTTTCAATATAAGGAGAGAACCATGAAAAATATTCTTCAGTTTGCTGCTGCAGTGTTTATGCTTGGCACTCTTGCTGCCTGCTATACACCACCTGTGCAGAAAGAACCATTGCTTACAGACAGAAAAGTGCAGGATATACGCGCTTCATCTTCAGGCAGCATGAATTCGCTTGACCGTGAGGCTGCAGCTAACAGGGTACGTGATTAAAAAAGTGCCGAAGTGCCGCTGGAAAGCACTATCTGTTTCTGTAGTCCCCGGTGGTATGCACTTTCGAATAACAGATTGAATTGATAATTCAGGAAGGTAATAACCTAATGAAAAAAACAGAAAATAAAAAAAATACGGCAGCTGACCCGGTATCACAGGATTATCTGCTGGTAAACAGTGCCGAAACACTTGAGAAACTTATCAGAAAAGTAAAGAAGGCGCAGGAGATTCTCTCCACTTTTTCACAGGAAAAGATTGACCATATTTTCCGGGCAGCTGCTGTAGCAGCTAACAAGGCACGCATCCCGCTTGCGAAAATGGCATATGAGGAAACCGGAATGGGCGTTATGGAAGACAAGGTGATAAAGAATCATTTTGCTTCCGAATATATTTACAACAAGCATAAAAACGTAAAAACCTGCGGTGTAATATCCGAGGATAAGACTAATGGAATAAAAATAGTGGCGGAGCCACTGGGTGTTCTGGCTGGCATTGTACCTACCACTAACCCTACTTCCACGGCGATTTTCAAATCCCTGATT